>JAZULF010000190.1:0-1663 GCA_045643645.1 Oscillospiraceae bacterium | reverse complement strand
CTCAACGCGCTTGACGGTTACCATGCACTTGCCCTCGAGAGTCATTGCGGGACCGCAGGAGAGGGTAACGGGACGGCAGATGAGCTTGCCGTCAATCATCTGACGCAGAACCATGAACTGACCTGCGCGGAAGAATGCGGGATTGGTGCCGTCCTTCTTCCTGAGGACATAGGACTTAACATCGCCCTTGCCGCGGGTGATGATTTCTTCAATGACGAATTCCTGATTGCCGGGGTGGCGCTCTGCAGCCTTGAGGTTGGACTTGTAGTTTTCAACAAGAGGCTTGACCTCGGTGGCCTGAATTCGCTTTTCGCGCTTTACCTTCTTGCCTTTGAAGTAGAGCATATCAAGAAGACCAATGGGTTTGATATGTACCTTTGCCATATTACTTGCCCTCCTTTTCGTCCTCAGCCATATCCATCAGCAGCAGCTGAGCCATGTCGTCACCGTTGAGGTAGGTCTGATTGTAGCCGTCGCCGCGTGCGCCGGATGCGCCGCAGGTCTTGAAGCCGTGTATGGGCTGGTCCTTGCGCATTGCCATAAGGCGGGAAACCATGGTGTCCCACTCGGAGCACTCGTAGCCGTAAACGGTGCCCTGAGGTGTGCCGAGGAAGTTGCAGAAGGTCCACGGTGATGCAAGCTCGATTTCCTCGATGCAGTCGTGGATGATGATGCCCGTATCCTTCTCGAAGTTGTCCATTACATTTCTGAACAGCTCCTGCTTCCTGGATACATACTCGCGCTGAGTAAAGTCGCCCCACATATCCTCGGTGTAGGCAATGGTGAAGGTCATAAGGGTTGTGCCCTTCGGTGATGCGTCGGGGTCAACAACATTGTAGATTACAACAACACTGTGGGTGTTGAGCTTGTAATCGGTGGAGTAGGCGTAGTTGGTCTTGGTATCGAAGGAGCCGGGCATAAAGATGGTGTAGTCCTTGATGCCGAGCTCGTCAACGCCCTTGTTGAGTGCAACATATGCATTGAAGAAGCGCAGACCGTGCTTGGAGGCGCTTGCCTTCTTGTACTCGCGCTCGGGAACCTTGATGTTCTTGCTCAGCAGCTTTGTGTAAGCGGTCTGAGGATTCATATTTGCGATGACATAGTTGGTTTCAACGAAGCCTGCGGTGGTCTCAACGCCCTGAATCTTGCCGTTTTTGTCAGCGACAACCTCAAGTGCCTTGGTGTTGAGCCACAGCTCGCCGCCCAGCTCACGCAGACGCTCGATGCCTGCCATGGTGAAGCCGTGTGCGGTCTTTTTGCAGATTGCGGGATGGTACTCAATGTACATGAGCAGCATCCATGCCTGATGAACAAAGCTCAGGCGCTCGTAGTCGGTGCCTATGTAGGTCCAGTAGATGTTCAGAATGTCGATTGCGTCCTCGGGCATACCGATTTTGCGCAGGACAACATTGAAGGGGTACTCTGCAACCTTGAGGAAGTTGGGGTACTTCTTCATGAACAGACTCTCGTCAACATAGGTGTAGCCCTTCTTGTCAAGACCGTCGAAGAGGTGGTCGTTGAAGTAATTGTATGCCTCGTTGCATTCCTCGGTCAGCTCAAAGAAGGTTTCCATGGGCTTGCGGCAGCCGGGTACGATTTCTTCCATCTTGTCGATGAAGTTCTGCTTGCCGCAGGGCATGGTGACATCAATGTGTCTGCCGCT
>JAZULF010000189.1:0-12745 GCA_045643645.1 Oscillospiraceae bacterium | reverse complement strand
CAACCAGCTTCTTCATTACGAAGGGGCGGAACAGCTCAATAGCCATTTCCTTAGGAACGCCGCACTGGTAAATCTTGTGGTCGGGACCGACAACGATAACGGAGCGGCCGGAGTAGTCAACACGCTTGCCGAGCAGGTTCTGACGGAAGCGGCCCTGCTTACCCTTGAGCATATCAGACAGGGACTTGAGGGCACGGGAGTTTGCACCGGTTACGGGGCGGCCTCTTCTGCCGTTATCGATAAGTGCGTCAACAGCTTCCTGAAGCATACGCTTCTCATTGCGGACAATGATGTCGGGAGCGTTGAGCTGGATGAGTCTCTTCAGACGGTTGTTGCGGTTGATGACTCTGCGGTACAGGTCATTGAGGTCGGAGGTAGCAAATCTGCCGCCGTCGAGCTGTACCATAGGACGAATCTCGGGAGGAATTACGGGCAGAATGTCAATAATCATCCACTCGGGCTTGTTGCCGGACTGTCTGAATGCCTCGACTACTTCAAGGCGCTTGACTATCTTTGCCTTCTTCTGACCGGATGCGTTCTGGAGCTCTTCCTTGAGCTCAACGGAGAGCTTCTCGCAGTCAATCTGCTGCAGGAGCTTCTTGATAGCCTCTGCACCCATACCTGCTTCGAAGTCGTCCTCGTACTTCTCGCGCATATCGCGATACTCTTTTTCGGTGAGTATCTGGCATCTCTCCAAAGGAGTGAAGCCGGGGTCGATTACAATATAATTTGCAAAGTACAGTACCTTCTCGAGAATTCTCGGAGTCAGGTCGAGGAGCAGACCCATGCGGCTGGGAATGCCCTTGAAGTACCAGATGTGGGATACGGGAGCAGCCAGCTCAATGTGGCCCATACGCTCACGGCGTACCTTGCTCTTGGTAACCTCAACACCGCAGCGGTCGCAGACCTTGCCCTTGTAGCGAATCTTCTTGTACTTTCCGCAGTGGCATTCCCAGTCCTTGGTCGGTCCGAAAATACGCTCGCAGAAAAGGCCGTCGCGCTCAGGCTTTAAGGTACGGTAGTTGATGGTCTCGGGCTTGGTGACCTCGCCGGAGGACCAGGAAAGAATCATTTCAGGGGAGGCAATGCCTATTTTGATGGCTTCAAACGGTGTGTAACTCATTATTATTCATCCTCCTCGCTGTAATCGTTGTCGAAGTTGAAGTCTTCGTCTTCCTGCTCGGGAATGTCCTCAATGGTGTAGCCCTCTGCAACAATATCATCATCGCTGCTGTAGGCTTCAAACATCTCGTCCTTCACGCCGGGAATGAATTCTTCTTCCTCGTCGTCCTTAAGCTCTATCTCCTCGCCGTCCTTATCAAGAACGCGGATATCAAGACAGAGTGACTGCAGCTCCTTGACCAGAACCTTGAAGGATTCGGGTACACCGGGCTGCGGGATATTGTTACCCTTAACAATGCTCTCATAGGTGCGTACACGGCCGGTGACATCGTCGGACTTGACGGTGAGAATTTCCTGCAGAGTGTATGCAGCGCCGTATGCTTCGAGAGCCCAAACTTCCATTTCGCCGAAGCGCTGGCCGCCGAACTGAGCCTTGCCGCCGAGAGGCTGCTGAGTAACGAGGCTGTAGGGGCCGGTGGAACGGGCGTGAATCTTATCATCAACGAGGTGATGCAGCTTGAGGAAGTATACCCAACCGACGGTTACATCGTTATCGAACTTTTCACCGGTACGGCCGTCATACAGCTCGCTCTTGCCGTCCTCACGCAGACCTGCCTGACGCAGAGTCTCACGGATGGTTTCCTCGTTTGCGCCGTTGAATATCGGGGTTGCGACCTTCCAGCCGAGTGCCTGTGCGGCATAGCCGAGGTGAACCTCGAGAACCTGACCGATGTTCATACGGGAAGGTACGCCCAGGGGGTTCAGGACTATATCCAGCGGAGTGCCATCGGGCAGATAAGGCATATCCTCACGGGGCAGGATGCGGGATACAACACCCTTGTTACCGTGACGGCCCGCCATCTTATCGCCGACGGAAATCTTACGCTTCTGTGCAATGTATACTCTGACAACTTCGTTGACGCCGGGGCTCATTTCGTCGCCGTTTTCACGGGTAAAGCGCTTTACATCAACAATGATGCCGCTTTCGCCGTGAGGAACCTTCAGAGAGGTATCGCGGACTTCCCTTGCCTTCTCGCCGAAGATTGCGCGGAGCAGTCTTTCCTCAGCGGTGAGGTCGGTTTCGCCCTTGGGAGTTACCTTGCCGACGAGAATGTCGCCCGCACGGACCTCAGCACCGACGGTGATGATGCCGCGCTCGTCAAGGTACTTGAGTGCATCGTCGCCGACACCGGGAATATCACGGGTGATTTCCTCGGGTCCGAGCTTGGTATCGCGTGCATCGCACTCATACTCTTCAATATGAATAGAGGTAAATACATCCTCCATAACAAGACGCTCATTAATCAGGATAGCGTCCTCGTAGTTGTAGCCTTCCCAGGTCATAAATCCGACGAGAACATTCTTACCGAGAGAAATCTCGCCCTGGCTGGTGCTGGGACCGTCAGCAATTACATCGCCCTCGTGAACGCGGTCGCCGAGTGCAACGATGGGTCTCTGGTTTACACAGGTACCCTGGTTGCTGCGGGAGAACTTGATGAGCTTGTAGCTCTTGACTTCGCCGTCATCATACTTGATGGTGACATTCTGTGCGTCGGAGCGGACAACCTCGCCGTCACCCTCTGCGAGGACAACAACTCCGGAGTCAACTGCGCACTTGTGCTCGATACCGGTTGCAACGATAGGAGCCTGGGTAACCATAAGAGGAACTGCCTGACGCTGCATGTTTGCACCCATCAGAGCACGGTTTGCGTCGTCGTTTTCGAGGAACGGAATCATTGCGGTTGCAATGGAAACCATCATACGCGGGCTGATATCAATGTAGTCAACACGCTCGCGGTCAACCTCGATAATCTCGTCGCGGTGACGGCAGGTGATACGCTTGTTGATAAGGCAGCCGTTCTCATCACGGGGCTCGGTTGCAGGAGCGACAACATAGTTATCCTCCATATCAGCGGTGAGGTAATCTACCTGGTCGGTTACGCGGCAGGTGCCCTTCTCTACCTTCTGGAAGGGTGCTACGAGGAAGCCGTACTCATTTGCGCGTGCATAGGATGCAAGGTAAGAGATAAGGCCGATGTTAGGACCTTCGGGAGTCTCGATGGGGCACAGACGGCCGTAGTGGCTGTAGTGTACATCTCGAACATCGAAGGATGCGCGCTCTCTGGAAAGACCGCCGGGGCCGAGTGCGGACATACGGCGCTTGTGGGTCAGCTCGGAAAGCGGGTTGGTCTGGTCCATAAACTGGGACAGCGGTGAGGAGCCGAAGAACTCCTTGATTGCTGCGGTTACGGGACGGATATTGATAAGGCTCTGAGGAGTGACAATGTCAAGGTCCTGAAGAGTCATACGCTCGCGGATAACGCGCTCCATACGGCTGAAGCCGATACGGAACTGATTCTGCAGCAGCTCGCCTACGCAGCGGACGCGGCGGTTGCCGAGGTGGTCGATGTCGTCCTTGGTGCCGATGCCGTATGCAAGGCAGTTGAGGTAGTTGACGGATGCGAACATATCGTCGACAACGATGTGCTTGGGGATAAGAACATCAATGTTCTCTGCGATTGCATCCTTGAGTGCCTCGCCCTCGTACTGCTCGAGCAGCTGCTTGAGAACGATGCCGCGTACCTTTTCCTTGATGCCCAGCTCTGCGGGGTCAAAGTCAACATAGTTTGCAAGGTTTACCATGCCGTTGGAGAAAACGCGAACAGTCTTGCCGTCAACATTCAGGTAAACATCGATTACATCTGCGCTGTCGATAAGCTCTGCCTTCTCGCGGGAGATGACCTCACCTGCGTCAGCGATAATCTCGCCGGTGCGTGCGTCTGCAACGGGCATTGCAAGCTCAAAGCCTACGATACGGCTGCGGAGTGCGAGCTTCTTGTTGAACTTATAGCGGCCGACATTGGAGATGTCATAGCGGCGGCGGTCAAAGAACAGACCGTCAAGCAGGGCCTCTGCACTTTCAACAGTGGGGGGGTCACCGGGACGGAGCTTGCGGTAAATCTCGAGCAGGCACTCATCACGGCTAGTGGTGGTGTCCTTGTCGATAGTTACATTGATGCGCTCGTCATCGCCGAAGATTTCCTTCAGACGCTCGTTGGTAATTGCACCGACGATGGGGTCGGGAGTGCAGGACAGCCAGGTCTCGGGCTTGGTTTCGTCATACTTACCCATAGCCTTGAGGAACCATGTGATGGGCAGCTTGCGGTTCTTGTCGATACGGACATAGAACACATCATTTGCGTCGGTTTCGTACTCGAGCCATGCGCCGTGATACGGAATGACGGTTGCTGCGTAAAGGCTTGTCATGCTGCGGTCAGTGGTCTTATCGTAGTAGACGCCGGGTGAACGGACAATCTGAGATACGATAACACGCTCTGCGCCGTTGATGATGAAGGTGCCGCCCGCGGTCATAAGCGGGAAGTCGCCCATGAAGATTTCCTGCTCCTTGATTTCCTCGGTCTCGAGATTGCGCAGACGAACGCTGACCTTGAGAGGTGCTGCGAATGTTGCATCGCGTGCCTTGCACTCTTCCTCTGAGTACTTGGGCTTCTCGTCCATGGAATAATCAACGAAGCTTAACTCGAGCTTGCCGCTGTAGTCGGTGACTGCATCGGTATCTCTGAAAACCTCGCGCAGGCCTTCGTCCAGAAACCACTTGTATGACTTCTTCTGGATTTCCAGCAGGTTGGGCATGTCCTGGATCTCTTCGTATCTTGCAAAGCTCTTTCTGAGAGTCTTGCCGTAGAGAACATCTTTTGGCATTTTCCACACTCCTTAATCGTAATTGAGAACACCCGGCTCTGTTGTTAGTTTTATCAAAACCGGTGTTGTATTTGCGTTTGGATGATGGTATATTGTGATTGTAAACACTGGGATGCTAGCGCTTACACCACAAGATAACATAGCAAGTTATTCTATCATTATTAGTATAGCTATGTCAAGAAATATTTTGTGAAATCTGCATTTTTCGGCGGTTGCTATAAGCTTCCGCCGTTTTTTTGTTAGATTTGCAAAAAGACTTTGCCTATGAACGCTTTTATTGTTCTTTCCATGCTGGCAGTTTTCGCGCTTGGGCTTTGCCTTTTATGGCGCGAGGGCGTGCTGCGCGACAATTTAATATTTGTAATTGTACTTATGGCAGCCGCCGTTTTACTGCGCGCGTTTTTGCTTGGCTACGAAAGCGATGACTATCTTTCCTTCCTTGCGCCGTGGACACAGTTTTTCAGAGAAAACGGAGGCTTCCGCGCTTTAGGACTCTCCATCGGCAATTATAATCCGCCGTATCTGTATTTCCTCGCGCTGTTTTCTTACATCAACATTGACGAGCTTTACCTCATCAAGCTGCTGTCTGTTATTTTCGATGTGCTGCTTGCATGGTCGTGTATGAAGCTTCTGTCGTTGTTTGACAAGGATGAGCTGCACCGAGCACTCTGCTTCTTTGCCGTGCTTCTCCTCCCTACCGTTGTGTTCAACGGCGCATACTGGGGACAGTGCGACAGCATTTACAGTTTCTTTGCCGTATACAGTTTGTACCTTGCTCTTGACAAGCGCCCCGTCGGCGCAATGCTCGCAATTACCGCATCCTTCGCCTTCAAGCTGCAGGCGGTGTTCATTATGCCCGTGTTCTTCATTCTGCTGCTTGCAAAGAAGATTAACTGGAAGCATCTTTTCATTTTCCCTTGCGCCTATGTTGTGTATATGCTGCCCGCTCTGATTGCAGGCAGACCGTTTATAAGCACGCTGACTCTGTACGCATCGCAGGCAGGCACTGTCGGCAGCGCAATGAACTACAACGCGCCGTCGCTTACCTCTATGTTCAATTGGTCGGGTGACACACAGCTGTGGTCGAAAGTATTAATAATCGCGGCATTTGCATTTGTGCTTGCCGTATTTGCCGTTGCTATAGCAAAGCGCAGGCAGCTTGACAATCTCGCGGTTTTCGCGCTTGCCGCTTTGCTTACCTTTGCAATCCCCTACATTCTTCCGCATATGCACGACCGCTACTTCTTCCTGCCCGGTATGCTTGCCGTTGTTCTTGCGGTTACTGACCCGAGATTCTTCCTCGTACCCGTATTGGCGGAGCTTGCCTCACTGCATTGCTATTACGCCTACTTTGTGCGGCATTACCTTGTAAATCCGCGCATCGGCGGTGAGCTTATGCTTGCCGTTCTTGCTATGGTAATCGCGTTTGTCGTAATTCATTTCAAAAATAGCAAAAATTCTGAAATTAATTCTTGACATTCTGTTTTTCTCTGTTATAATAACTCTTGCCCTTAAATGAGGGATATGCGAGAGTGCTGGAACAGGTAGACAGGCACGTTTGAGGGGCGTGTGTCAACCGACGTGGGAGTTCAAGTCTCCTCTCTCGCACCAAAAGACAGTCTTTCGGGACTGTCTTTTTTATTTTATATATTGTATATAAAACCGATACCTGCACAAAATACCTCCGTAAACATTTTACGGAGGTATTTTAATATGAAGAAACATATAAGCATATCCGCAATTGCGCTTTTGCTGTGCTGTGCGCTTTGCGGCGGTCTTGCACTGCCCGTCAATGCGGACAATTCCGCACCCATTGCAGAAAACTTCGAGTTTGAAACCTATCGCGGTGTTTCCTTCGGCGGTCAGCTTGAGGCAATTGACCCCGAGGGCGACACACTCAGCTTTGAGATTACAACGCAGCCTGCGAAGGGCGAAATTGAGCTTAACGATGACGGCAGCTTTGTCTACACTCCTGCCGATAATAAGCGCGGCAAGGATTATTTCGGCTACAAGGCAATTGACTCCGAGGGCAACTACTCGCAGGAGGCAACGGTTATTATAAGGCTCGTAAAATGCGAATGCGCAATCAGCTATGTTGATATGGCAGGTAACCCGAGTGCGCGCAATGCGATTAAGCTGGCCGAGTGCGGCGCGTTTGTCGGCAAGCAGCTTGGCGGCGAATACTTTTTCGAGCCCGAGCACAGTCTCACGAGAGGCGAATTTCTAAGTATGTGTCTTGAGGCTACGGGCGCAGACCTGCTCTCGGGTGTTGTCAGAACGGGCTTTACCGATGATGCTGATATTCCCGATTGGCAGAAGTCGTATGTTTCAACCGCCGTTATGCAGGGCATTGTTAAGGGGCATCTCACCGATGAGGGTACCTGCTTTGATGCCGATGACGAGATAAGCAGCGCCGAGGCTATGGTTATATTAAACCGCGCACTCAGGCTTTCCGATGTCAGCTACCTTGATGTCGGTGACGCCGTGCCCTCGTGGGCAGCGCAGGCTGCGGCAAACCTCTCCGCCTGCAATGTAATCGGGCATACAACCGCAAGCACCGATGCGCTTACGCGCGCAGAGGCTGCCGATATGCTCGCCGCGGCAATGGATTTGCTTGAAAGCAGATAAATTTTAAGGTATCCGCTTGAAATGGCGGATACCTTACTTTATAATTACTGCATCAAGCCGAGGAGGACTTACCTATGAAACAGTATGTTGTTGATGCATTTACCGACAAGGTATTTGCAGGCAATCCCGCAGCCGTCTGCGTTCTTGACAATTGGATTTCCGATGAGCTTATGCAGAAAATCACAATTGAAAACAATCTCTCCGAAACCGCCTTCTGCGTTAAGGAAACCGAGAACTATCATCTGCGTTGGTTCACTCCCGGCGGAGAAATTGACCTGTGCGGCCACGCAACCCTCGCAACTGCGTATGTAATTCTGCGCTTTGTTGAGCCCGAGTGCAGCGAGGTGCATTTTGACACCTTAAGCGGTGAGCTGATTGTACGCCGCAGCGGTGAGCTTCTCGAGATGGACTTCCCTGCCTATGAGCTTAAGCCCGTTGAGATTACCGACGCAATGGTTGACACCATCGGTGCAAGACCGCTCGAGGCGTTTATGGGCCGCGACCTGCTGTGCGTAATGGACAGCGAGGACTTTGTCCGCTCTGCCGCTCCCGATATGGCAAAGGTTATGCAGCTTGACGGTCTGCTTCTGCATCTGACCGCAAGGGGTGCTGAGTTTGACTGCATATCGCGCAGCTTTGCTCCGAAGTGCAACATCGTCGAGGACCCCGTGTGCGGCTCCGGTCATTGCCACATAATCCCCTACTGGGCAGAAAAGCTCGGTATGAACGAGCTCGTTGCTTATCAGGCATCGCGCCGCGGCGGTGTGCTGTACACTAAGGTCAACGGTGACCGCATCGTGCTTGCGGGTAAAGCCGCTCTTTACGCAGAGTCCACTATATATGTAGATTAATCATAACAATGAAAAACGGAAGGTCCTTGACCTTCCGTTTTATTTTTTCAGTTTTTTGCACAGCGCCTCGTCTGCCTCTGCCATTATTGTATTGTAATCGGTATAGATTACCATACCGGGCATTGCTCCCGAGGGCTTCTTTACGAAGCGCACCATTGTGTAGTCAACAGCGGTTTTGCCGCCCTCTCTGCCCTGCGAATAATATGCGGCAATTGATGCCGCCTCCGCAATCGTGCTTTCGGGAGGCTCAAGTCCGTCGCAGCTGATTATGACATGGCTGCCGTGCACCGATTTTGTGTGCAGCCATATATCTGTGCGGCGCGCGGTTTTAGTTGTAAGCTCATCATTTTGACTGTTGCTGCGGCCCACGAGGATTTCAAAGCCGTCAGTGGAAATAAAGCGCATCGGTCCCTGCTTTTTGACCTTATCAGGCTTTGCGCCCTTCTGCTTTTTGATATATCCCGTTTCGGTAAGCTCGCGGCGGATATCCGCAAGGTCGCGCTCAGATTCTGCGCGCTCAACCTCATCGAGCACGCTGTTGAGATAGTCAAGCTGCTTTTCGCCCTCGGCAATAAGCGCAGTAAGGTGCGTTTCCGCGGTCTTCAGCTTGTTATACTCCTTGAACATTGCAGCGGCATTCTGCTGCGGTGTTTTAAGCTCGTCAAGCTTAATTTCAACCGTCGGGCAGCCGTCGGTGTAATAGTCCTCAACCTCAACCGAGCGCATACCCTTTTTGATGCGGTACATATTTGCGGTTATAAGCTCGGCGTTTTTACGGATTTCATCTCTGCCGAAGGTGCGCTTTAGCTCCTCGCGCTGAGATGCAAGCTTGCGCGCAATGCGGTCACGCGCGGTCTTTACGCTGTGTGAAAGCTCCTTTGACCTGCGGCGGCGGCGCTCAAGCAACTCACGCTTTGAGTAGTAGGCATCAAGAAGCTCCGAAAAGCTATCGACGGTCTGCTGCTCATACTCTGTGCCGTACTGCTTAAGCTGCATGAACGAAAACTCCTTGGGTTTTCCGTCCTGCATAAGCAGAGTCGGTGAAAGCTCCCCTGCCCTGACTGTATCCAAAAATGCCTCAAGGGCATCGGGCAGGCAATCAATATCGTTAAAGCTCCTATGTGCAAGCTCTCTGCACGCAAGCGGTGAAAGCCCAGAAAAGCTGTCAAGCAGGCGCTTATCAAGCGGCTTGCCGTCATCGGAATTGCTCAGCGCAGCTTTAATCTGCTCACTGTCGCAATCAAAAACAAGCGGTTTTTTCTGCTGCGGCGGAAGTCTGTAAATCATACCGGGCAGCATTCTGCGCTCGGCATCACCGCCGTAATCCATACGGCGCAGGCAATCGACGATTCTGCCGTCATCGCCTATAAGCACAAGGTTTGAGCTTCTGCCCATAAGCTCAACCGCAAGCCTGAGATTGATGCTGTCGCCAAGCTCGTTATGTGATATTATGTCAACCAAAAGCAGACGCTCCCAATTGGGCTGCGTAAGCTTTTCGATTCTTGCGCCGACAAGGTATTTTCTGAGCAGCATACAAAACATCGGCGGCTCGGCAGGGTTTTCAATGCTCTGCGAGGTAAGCTGAATTCTGCCGCTGCCCGCTCCCGCGTTTATAAGCAGGCGCATATTCTCACCGTTATTGCGCACGGAGATAAGCACCGACTCGCGCTCGGGCTGCTGCACCTTGTCAATTCTTGCGCCTTCAAGCTTCGGAGCAAGCTCCTTTACAAGCGCCGAGAGCAGTATTGCATCAAGTGCCATCAGACATCCTCCACGCAGACGGCGTACAGCTCGTTAATACGCTCGGTCATACCCTGCAGATAGAGCCAGCCGAAAAGTGCCTCAAGACCTGTTGCGGCATGATACTGTCCTATATCCGCCTTCTGCGGCACGGAGTTTACCTTTGCGTTGCGACCACGCTTGTACACAGCAAGCTCATCGTCATTAAGCATCGGCATAAGCCTCTGCGCCGCCTTTGCCTGCGCAGGTGCATTGACTATTGCAACGGTCTTTTTGTGAAGCTCAGTTACCTTTTTATTGCCATCGGAGCAGAGCATTGTTCGTGTAAGCAGCTCGTAAACTCCGTCACCGATATGCGCAAGACCGAGCATACTTATGTTGTTTATATCGCGAAGCTCCATATGGGGGCAGAAATAATCGTTTTTCATATAATCACCTACTGAAAAAGGGCGGAAATCCGCCCTTTTTGCTTTAGTCTTCTGAGTCTATTTCGTCAGCAAACTCCATCTGAGTCTGCAGGACCTCTGTCGGTGCTGTGCCCTGAGTGGTCTGCATCTCAAGCCACTGCTCACGGGTGATAAGCAGCTGACGGGGCTTTGAGCCCTCGAAGGGGCCGATTATGCCCATCTCCTCCATCTGGTCAATTATGCGTGCCGCTCTCGAGTAGCCGAGCTTAAGGCGGCGCTGAAGCATTGAAACAGATGCCTGCTTTGTATCAAAGATGACATCAACTGCCTGGGGCAGAAGCTCATCATAATCGGACTTGCCTGCAGAAGCTGCGGAATCATCGCTGCCCTTGCTGTTGGAATTTTTGTCCTCGGCAGCCTTTTCAATCTGAGCGATAATATCCTCGCTGTAATTTGCGCTTGCCTGCTCCTTGATGAAGTTGACAATCTGCTCGCGCTCTTCGTCACTGACGAATGCGCCCTGAACTCGCTGAGGCTTGCCGCAGCCGATGGGGGCATACAGCATATCGCCCATACCGATGAGCTTTTCTGCGCCTGCGTTATCGAGGATAATGCGGCTTTCCATTGCGGACGATACCGCAAATGCAATTCGGCTCGGAATATTTGCTTTCATAAGGCCGGTGATAACATCGGCAGAGGGACGCTGGGTTGCAATAACAAGGTGCATACCTGCTGCACGGCCCATCTGTGCGACACGGCAGATGCTCTCCTCAACCTCCTTGGAGGCTACGAGCATAAGGTCTGCCAGCTCGTCGATGACAACGACAACATTGGGCATCTTGGGCTGACCGTTAGCAATGAGATGCTCGTTGTAAGCGGAAAGGCTTCTTACGCCCAGCTCGGAGAACAGACGGTAGCGCTTGAGCATTTCTGTTACTGCCCACTGCAGTGCGCCTGCCGCCTTCTTGGGGTCGGTAACAACGGGAATGTACAGATGCGGAATTCCGTTGTAAACGCCGAGCTCAACCATCTTCGGGTCAATCATAATCAGCTTGACATCCTCGGGGTTGGACTTATAAAGCAGGCTGATGATAAGTGAGTTCATACAGACCGACTTACCTGAGCCCGTGGTACCTGCAATCAGCAGATGCGGAAGCTTGGAGATGTTGCCGACAACGGGGTCACCGCCGATATCCTTGCCTATTGCAAAGGTCAGGTCGGACTTTGATGTTGAGAACTTGGGTGAATCGATGATATCACGAAGGTAAACGGTGCTGATGAGCTTGTTCGGCACCTCGATACCTACTGTGGAGATTTTATCGGGGATAGGCGCAATTCTTACGCTGACAACGCCGAGGGCAAGAGCAATGTCGCCTGCGAGGTTTGTAAGGCGGCTGAGCTTTACGCCCTGCTCAAGCTCGAGGTCGTATCTCGTAACTGTGGGGCCGTGGGTTGTATCTACAATTCTCGCATTGACGCCGAAGCTCTTTATTGTGCTTTCGAGTCTGTCGCGGTTCATGCTGAGCTCTTCCTCAGCATTTGTTGCGGTTGCGTGGCCCTTCTTAAGCAGATAAATTGGAGGCTTTTCGTACTCACCGTCGCCCGACTTCTGCTCAATCTCGCTTGCGATTGCCGCGGTTTCGGCTGCAACCTCTTCAGCGGAAAGCTTCTTGGGCGGGTCGGCAATCTCTGCCGCCTCGGTTGCACCGCTGCCGCTGAACTTGACGGGGCTTTTTACTCCCGCAAGGGCTTCTGCCTCTTCAATGCTGATGGGCACAACATTCTCGGTATGTGCAGCCTTGGGCTTTTCCTCAACGGGCTTGGTCTTTCTTGCGAAGAATCCCGCAGACTCGGCTTTTTCTTCCTTGACGGTTTCCTGCTTGCTGAGGTCAGGCTTTTTCTTTTCGAAAACGGGTTCATCATCAAGAGGAATGTCTATTGCTCTGCGCTTTGCATTCTTTACGCGGTTTATCTCTTCCTCGCTCTGAACGGGCTGCTTCTTTACCGGTCTTGCAGGCTTTTCACGCTCAGGCTGGGGTTCGTATTCCACGCGCTCACGGGTGCGAATCCACTCGATGAGCTTGGGAATGGTTATATTGAACGCGCTGAGAGTAAAGAATGCGAATGCAATTACGAGTATAATCGCCGCGCCGTAGAAGCTGAATGCCTTCTGGAATCCGAATGCAATAAGTCCGCCGAGAACGCCGCCGCATATCATTGTCTTGCCGCCCGTATAAAGTGTTGTGAACACTTCTCCGACACTGCCGAGGTTTT
>JAZULF010000188.1:0-6185 GCA_045643645.1 Oscillospiraceae bacterium | reverse complement strand
ACATGCAGAAGATATGCGTCTGCGCCCGAGGCGGTCAGACCTGCGCAAAGTGCGGATTCAAACATATAGCTTGAGCGGCGTGTGTCCTTGCCGATTACGATTCTTGCCTTGTGCTCCTTGCCGTAGTACCAGCCGAGATATCTGCCGATTTCAAATGCGTGCATAACTGTAAGACCGACATTTGCTTCACCGCGGAAGCCATCGGTTCCGAAATACTTACCCATTCTCTTTCTCCTTTTAGTTCAGCTTTGCTGCTGCCTCTTCGTCAAGGCAGAGAGTCATATTCATATGCATCTGCAGCATTGCAGCAGGTACATAGGTAGAGGTTTTGCCGTAAACAAGCTTGTGGACAATGTCCGCTTTTTCAGCTCCGAATGCAACAAGTATTACATTCTTCGCATTGCAAATGGTTTTAAGTCCCATCGTGACCGCGTGTGTGGGGACTTTATCCTCACCGCCGAATTGGTCGGCTTTCATTCGCTTTGTGCTGTCGGTCAGCTGCGCAATATGCGTATATGAGTCGTACAGCGTTGTGGGCTCGTTAAAGCCGATATGCCCGTTTAATCCGATGCCGAGAATTGCAAGGTCAATTCCTCCGCAAACTGCAATCTCCTCATCGTAGCCCTCGGGAGCTGACTGGCTCGGTGCGTGAGTTTTGGTTATTCCGAGCTTTGAATAAAGCTCGTTTTCAAGCTGATATTCGCAGGATTTTTCATCATCTGCGCCGAGACCGACATACTCGCACACATTGAATGCCTCGCATTCTGAAAAATCTGCGTTTTCGTTTGCAAGCTCGGCATAAATGCCGTGCATAGTATCGCCTGCAACGAAAGCAATTGATGCCGTGGGCTTTTCCGCGACATAGCCGCTTATCATTGACGATACGCGAGCGGCAATATTCTCTTTGCTGTCAACAATAATCTTCATTTTTTAACGCTTCCTTTATAATTCGCCATTTCTGTGGAAAAGCTATAGCGGGAGGCGAATAATTTGGCAATTATTTTTATTCGAACACTTATATTATATTTTACGATACTGGTGTCAATGCGGATTATGGGAAAGCGGCAGCTTGGCGAAATGGAGCTGTCGGAATTCATAGTCGCCGCACTTGTCGCAGACCTTGCCGCAACTCCGCTGCAGGATATAGGCACTCCCCTTTTGAACGGTCTTATTCCCATTCTGACGCTGTTCAGCCTTGAGCTGATTATTGCAGGTCTTTCACTGCGCAGTATGAAGGTGCGCAGATTCATCTTCGGAAAGCCTGAAATCATCATCGAAAACGGAAAGATTGACCGAGAGAAGATGCACAAAAACCGTTTCACGCTCGATGAGCTTATGCAGGAGCTTCGCAGTCAGGGACTAAGCGACACATCAACGATTGAATACGCCGTGCTTGAAACCAACGGTCAGCTTAATGTCATAATTCAGCCAACAGACCAGCCGGTCACACCCTCGCAGCTCGGTATATCTGCCGAAAGTGAGGGCTATGCCCACATAATAATCAACGAGGGCAGAATACTCGACAACAATCTCAGGCTCTTAGGCCGCGACAGGCGCTGGCTTGACAAGGAGCTAAAGCGGCAGGGCGCGGCATCCTCGGAGGATGTTTACCTGCTCACGCTTACCGAAAGCGGTAAGACCTTCTGTCAGAGAAAGGAGCGCACAAAATGAAAAGGGAGATTGCAGCATACATTCTGCTAATTGCATTATTGGCAGGCTCGCTTTATAACATTCACGCAATGGACACGCTCATAGGCGGGCTTCGCACGCAGGTTGATGCGGCGTACAGAAGCGCTAAGGAGGGTGATTTCTACAACGCAAAATCACTTCTTGAGGGTGCTGCCGAGCAATGGGAAGAGCTTGACGGCTACACGCACATCTTCATAAGGCACACGGAGATAGACTCGGCTACCGACGCATTTTTCGATATGCTGTCAGACATTGCTGAAGAAAACTCCAAAAGCCTTGAGGGAAGCTACCGCAAGCTTGATGCTCACCTTGAGTCGCTCATTACCATTGAGCACATCAGTATCGGAAGTATATTCTGATTATTTGTCACTGAGGAGCTTTGTGAGCTCGTCCATGAAGGTATTGATGTCCTTGAAGCTGCGGTAGACAGATGCGAAGCGGACATATGCGACCTCGTCAACATCCTTGAGTCTTCTCATAACCATCTCGCCGATATCGACGGTGCTTATCTCGCGCTCAAGTGCGCTCTGAAGCTCCTGCTCAATCTCGTCGGCAATCTTCTCAAGCTGTGCAAGAGATACGGGGCGCTTTTCGCATGCGCGTACCATACCGTTGATGAGCTTTACTCGGTCAAAGGACTGACGGGAACCATCACGCTTGACAACAACCAGGGGCAGATGCTCAATGATTTCGTATGTAGTAAAGCGCTTCTGGCATGCAAGGCACTCTCTGCGGCGGCGGATGGTGGAGCCTTCCTCTGCGGGGCGGGAGTCGATTACCTTGCTTTCAAGGAAACCGCAAAACGGGCATTTCATAGATTTATCCTCCAAATGCTCAATTTTTGTCTAAAATTCTGTATATAGATATATCTGATATATTATAGCACAACATATCAGATATTTCTACTTTATTTTATTTTTAATCCCATAAATTCTTCACGGGTCATCAGCGCATTGAGCACCTTCAAAAGCCCGTCGGCAGTCATTCGCTCGGGAAGCTGCAGCTGCTTTAATAGCTCCGCGCGCTTTTTCGAGCTGTCCGCCCTGCCCGTAAGTCCCATTGCGTACATATCAGCCTTGCTGATTTCGGGTGTTTTTTCAGCTGTTTCGCCGTCAATAGTTGCTCCCGCTCGAACGAGGGCATCCAAAAGCACATCCGGTTTCATTCCCTCAACGCCGAGTTTGCCCTCCTTTGAGTGCCGTGCCTTGCGCCTTTCCTTGCCGTAAACATCGGGAATGTAGGCATGCTTCAAGTACTTCGGGTCAACGCATCCCTTGATGAAATTGCGTATCACAAAGCCTGCTCCGTCGGAGTCGGTAAACACAATCATACCGCGCTTCTCGGCAAGAGTGCGCAAAAGGCTCTGCTTTTCCTTGTCGTTGAAAACACCGAAACCCGAAGTTTCGATGATTACGGCATCTACAACCTGCGAGAGCGTATTTTTATCGTATCTGCCCTCGACTACTATTACCTCGGAAATCTTATTCATCCGACTCACCCGCGGCAATGCGCATTACGCATTCCTTCAAAAGCTCGACAGGCTCGGTTTTGCTGCTTTTCATTGCAAAATCGGTTTCGGCGCAAAGCTCTACCGCGCGGCGAAGCTGAGAGGTGGTGAATTTTCTTGCAGAGCTTATGAGCTTTCCTGCAACAAACTCGTACTTGATGCCGCAGGTTTTCATCACATAATCCTTGCCGAGATTGCTGTCAATGGCAACCCTGCAAACATAAAGCTGACGCATCTGCGAGCCGATTATAGCAAGAATCATCATAGGCTCGTTGTTCTTATCGGCAAGAAGCTCGCCCAAAAGTGCCATTGCAGAGTTATACTCACCTCGCGCCATACACTCGGTCATATCAAACACAACTGCCTCGGGGATATGGTGCGCAACCGCGTTTACATCCTCGATTTTTACTATGTCACTCTTTGTATAAGCCGCAATCTTGTTGATTTCGGGAATGAGTCTGTTCATGAGGTCACCGCTTACGGTGATAAGGCGCTGCGCGGCATTGAGCTCAATACGCTTATCCTGCGCGGAAAAACGCTTTACAATCCACTTTATAAGAGCCTCTCCCGTCTGTGCAGTGGTATGAATTTCAACGCCCGTCTTGAAAAAGCTCTTGTAGAACTTGAGCCTTTTATCAGGCTCAAAGGTCGAGTCGCAGATAAAAACGACTGTGCAGTATTCGGGTATGTCGCTTATCGCCTTGATGACCGCCTCGGACTCGGGCAGCTTGTTAAGGTCAAGTCCGCGTACCTCTACTAAGCTTCTCTCCGACAGAAACGGTACGGAGTCGATTGCTTCAGTAAGCGCCTGCACGCTGAAATCGCGCTCGTTGAGCTTGCGGTAGCTGAAGTCATCAGCCTCGTTTGTGAGGCACTGCTTCTTTATCTCGCCGTAAAACTGTTCGGACAGATAGTCCTCGGGTCCCCATATGAGATATAGATTCTCAGGTCCCTCCTGCCTCAGCTTTCGTACTGACTCGGCATAATTGAATTTTTCTTCGTTTTTTGATTTTTTAGCCATTTAATCACCGGTTGAAATCTTTATTCTTCCCGATAAATCGGTTCTGTATATTGTAACACCGTAGGTCCCGAGCTTTTCGAGCACCTCGGGTGTGGGATGTCCATAGGAATTATAGCCGACGGAGATTATTGCAAGCTCAGGCTCTGCTTCCTCAAGAAGCTCCTTGCTCGTTGAGTACTTTGAGCCGTGATGACCGACAATAAGAATATCGGTTTCGCTTAAATCCTGTTGCTTTACAAGCTTGCGCTCGGTGCTTTCGGCTGCATCACCCGTCACGAGCAAATCCTTGTCACCTACTCTTGCCATCAGCATAAGTCCGCGCTCGTTTTTATCTCCGCGGTCGAATGCCGCAAAGATGTCAAGGCGCATATCGCCTGCCGTAAGCCCGGTGTTCTCGGCAATGTACATTACCTCGACACCGTTTTTCTCAGCGGCGCTCAGAATGCTCTCGAGCATACCGCTTCCGGAGTTATCCGCAGCGTTTTCGGGCAGTATCAAGGTATCGACCTGCATTGAATTTATGAGTCTTACCGCGCCTTTTGCGTGGTCTGTATGCAGGTGCGTAAGGACAAGATAGTCAATCTCAGTTCTGCCGAGTGCGTGCAGGTAGCCTGACACCTCACTGCCCGCGTTGACATTTGTACCCTTGCTGCCGCAATCAATCACAACTGTGTGCTCTGCCTCAGTAAGAGCAATGCACTGTCCGCTGCCGACATCCATAACGCCTATCGTGCCGCCGTCATTGAGCATTGCGCTTTTTGTCAATGCAAACACAGCGACAAGCGCGGCAAGGCTGATTGCCGTCGGGATTAAGGGACTGAGCTTTTTGTTTTTTCTTTTCACAATGCGGTACAGAATAAACACAAGGTATGTAAGTGCAATCCATATTACCGTATAGCTGTTTTCGGTATAAACCGCCGCAAGCGGAAGCTCAGCAATACATTTTACCACGAATGCAATGTATCGCACAAGATATGACAGTATATCCGCCAAAAATACCGCGGCAAATTTCATAACAAATCCGAGCAGGCATATTGCATATCCGCCGACAAACAGCAATGAAACTGCCCACAGACAGAGAATGTTTGCAATCGGTGCAAGCAGGGATATATAGCCAAAGTGCAGTGCCATCAAAGGCACTGAGAAAACGGTAACCGCAAGCGAGCTCGAAAGCGTGCCGATTACATAGACCTTCAGCTTCTGCAGCTTGCTGAAATCGGGCATGTGCTCAGAAAGATAATCAAATATCCTCGAAGCAAACATATATATGCCCGCAATTGCCGCAAACGAAAGCTGCAGTGAAACACTGCCTGCGGAAAACGGATTTACCGCAAGTATCAGCGCAAGCGCAAAGCTCAGCGTTGTTATTCTGTCATTTTCTCTGTTGAAAACGGGTGCCATGAGGCACACGGACAGCATAAGTCCCGCTCTTACCGCTGACGGTGATGAGCCCGACATTACAACAAACAGCCAGATAAGCACAAGGCAGGCAATCGAACTCCGTCTGTTTTTGCCCATAACAAGCTGCAAAAATGCAACGAGGAAGGACACATGCATACCCGACACGGCAACTACATGCGCAAGTCCCGATATGCTCATCGCCGTATAAAGCGCATCGTCATTATAGTAATCGCTCTTGTCGCCGCTGAGCAGCGCAAGCATAAACGGAGCGCTGTCATCGGGGAAAATGCTGCGTATCTCATCGCGCAGAAGCTTTCCAAGCTCCTGCGGCAGAAAGCGTATTGATTTGCCGCTGTGGGTAGTTTCAGCACTTCCGCCGATATTCGCGACCATATACACGCCGTCGGAGATGTTACTGTCGCTCTCCTCGCCGTATCTTACGATTGCAGAGCGGAATTTCACCTCAGCTTTAAGCATATCGCCGGGGCGTGCATCGCCTATGCAGTTATCGTAATCAAAAAGTACCGCCCTCACTTGCGGTGTGTTTTCACCGCACAGCTTCAAGTC
>JAZULF010000187.1:0-3822 GCA_045643645.1 Oscillospiraceae bacterium | reverse complement strand
AAAGGTGCCCTTCTGAGTAAGCTGGAGCAGTGCGAGGTTTGCAACATCGTCCTTGCCTGCAACATCAGTGGTATCAACAACCAGATAGTAGCCTGCAGAGAGAGCGGTATCGCCGTTTACGCAAGTAGTCTTTTCTGCGGTCTTGTTGTCATAAGCCAGCTTTGCAAATTCTTTTGCTTCTGCAGAGCTATCGCTCCAAGTGCTTACAACAGCTGCTACATCTGCAGCAGTGTTGCAGCTTGCAAACGCATTAACACCGTCTTTTACGAAAGCAGCGTCTGCCTTCAGCGCAGCAAGGAATGCAGCACCATTGATGCCGTCGCCCCATGTGATGTTACCTAAATTTGCTGTGTTTGCAGCCTGAGTACCATTAAAGATTTTGTAAGCTGCATAGGTGTGACCGTCGAGATTTGCTTCTTTTGCAAATGCAACGGAGCCGAGGCTCAGAACCATAGTCAGAGCCAGGAGAATTGCAAAAAACTTTTTCATTTTTCTTTCCTTTCTATATTTTAGTTTTTTGACATATTTATTTCAGATACAACCGGGCGCTCTACGAGTGAATTTCGCCGCGGGGAGGAGCATTTACACAAACCTCCTTTCCCGTTTGCGCCTCAAGCTGCATCTGTACAAACGGCTTATGCCGTATGTAGCATATTCATAAGACCTGTTCATAATAGGTCTCCCTTCCGCGTTAACCTATAACGCTTATATCAGATAGGGGCCAGATTCTGAATACGATTTTGCCGACTATCTCTTCCTCGCCTACGCAGCCAATTGTTGTGCTTCGGGAGTCAACCGAAACGCTGCGGTTGTCGCCCATGACGAAGATTTTGGATTCAGGCACCTGATACGGCAGCTTGATATCGCACTCGCCTATCGCCTTTTCCTTTATGTAAGGCTCGTCGATAACCGTGCCGTTAACATACACATTACCCTGCTCGTCAATATCAACCCACTGCCCGGATTGGGCAATGACTCGCTTGACGAGGATTTTATTGTTGTAATAAAAAGCGATGACATCGCCGGTGCTGAAGTTGCCTGTCTTTGTGGATACCGCAATATCGCCCTTCGAAAGTGTCGGTGACATTGATGTTCCGTAAATCTGCAGAACGGGCATCCAAAGCGTTGCAACCAAAACTGCAACCGCCGCAACGGTTATCAGCGTATAAACGGTTGTACGCAATACCTTCTTGTAGCGCTTTTTATACTTGACTCTATTTAATTCCTCTTCCAGCTCCTCAACAGAGGGAAGATTTACATTTTCAGGTGTTGTCATTTTTATTAAAGCTAATTCCAGTGTTGGCGAACATATCTCTGAGCTCGCTGTGAATTGACATATAATCATCGAGGTTCTTGTTAAGCTTCTGCCACTGTGCATCCGCCTCAAGCTTGGCCTTTGCAACCATTTCCTCGCACTTGTACTTTGCAACGCTTTCCATCATCTTGCACTTCTCAGTTGCTTCGGCAAGCATTGCCTCGTTCTTTGCATTGCACTCGGCCTCGCGCTTTTTGAATATCTCCTCAGCCTGAGTCGTATATACCTTGACGCTGTCAAGATACTGGTCGGCAGCCTGCTGTGCCGCAGTGAAAACATCGTTTATCTTTAATGCAGCCTCTGCTATGCTGCCCGCTTCATCGAGCATAATTTCTCTTTCGCTGAGCTTGTCCTTGGCCTGCGCAAGCTCTGCTCGCAGCTGCTCAATCTCCTTGCCCTGCTCTACCAGAAGCTCGAGCAATTCCGCTCTGTTAAGTTTTTTCAGTTCCTTATTTGCCATATCTGAAACCACCAAATTTTTCCTGAGTTTTTAACGATATTTGCAATGCGTATAGCCCCACTAGTATGCATAATTAGCTAGGTTAGATTATAGCATTTTAGACAAGAAGTGTCTATATAAATTAGCTATAATTCCCTGTCAACTTTGTAACACTTATACACATTTTACAATGTGTATATTCATTTTCGCCGCAAAATATACAATGCTAAAATCTTTTGAAATAGTTATGTTTTCTGTCAGAATATGTAACAAAAAGTAACATTTTCTGTGCTGAAATTACTCACGATTTTTTAAGTTTTTCAATCGGACAAACTAAAAAAATCTTTTCACTTCCTTACATCTTTATATACGATGAAGCTCGAACAATAGCTACTGTTTTTTCATAAAAAAAGCACCTCATTTGAGGTGCTTAAAGAAGGCTTTATTCGGTCAAGATTTTGAGTGCCTCTCTGTACTTTTCTACTCGCTTCAAGTCTTTTTCAGAAACGGTATTCAGACGGGATAAATCCGAATTATTAGTCAAATCGGATATCTTGACGGCGCATGCAATAGGATTGGCTTTTATTTGTCTTACATAGTCCAAATATGGCACATTGTCATCATGTGTCATCATACAAATAGCCTCAACAACATCGTCAGGAAAACCGAGCTTGACAAGACTTCCTTTGAGGCGTATCTGAAGGAGCATCCCGAATGTAAAAAGGGCGACTGGAAGAGCATCTATATAAACGAAGCCGGCTTCGATGATGAGGGCACCTCCATTATGACAAAGCATGGCGATCAGGTGCTTGCACTTGATGCAAAGAACAATCTGCTTATTCTCAGAGTAAAGGGCAGATTAATCGGTCGCTCCCTCGGTATCGGTCTTCCCGAATGTACAAAGATTATGCAGCGATATGATGCATACCAGGCTATGAATATGGATGGCGGTACAAGCGCTGTCATGTGGTATGACGGTGAGTACATCACCAAGTGCTCCAATCCGCAGATAATGTGCCGTTACCTGCCTGACGCATGGGTTTACGGTCAGAAATAAATATTAAAAAATCCCGTAATACATTGTATTACGGGATTTTAATATATTCTTTGTTTGCAGATTTACAATTGCAGCAGTTAATCAGAGATTAAGGCTGACATCGATTTATTATATTACGAATTCATAGCCTTATTTTACCTGCTCGACCGCGCCGTTATATTTCAGCACAACTCCGCCTAAACGCTTTATCTATTTGCGATTTCGGTGATTTTCTCTATTCCGTCAAATGTTATCTTATACATACTTGCTTCGTTTTCAAACAAACGGACCTGAATTGTCTTTTCAGCAGGATTTACAACCTCAGTAAAAGTTGATTCCCAATATGTGTTCTGTGCCTGCTTCTCTTCTCTGGACAACGAATTTATATATTCACCCGTCTGTGTCAGGTATGCGGAAATCAGTTCTTCAGTTTTTGCATCCATAACGAAATCGTATGTCAGATCAATGCCCGCATCGTTTTCTTCACCGATGATTTCACTTCTCGGGTCAAAGTGATTCTTTTTACAGTCATCATAATCAGAATAGAACCATGAATAAGATATTTTTTTCATGAGCTCGTAGAGCTCTTTCTCGTTATTCACATCTTTAATTCCGCTCATGATGGTGTCGTATCTGCCAAGACCTGTCTTGATGTCCTCTTTTGCATTGCATTCTTCGTTAACGTAAAAGTTTGTCTGCGCTACAACGCCGTTTTCGTCTTTTTCTACCCAATAATACTTTCCGTTGCCAAACTCAAGAAGTGCACTGTTGCCTTTTGCGTCGGTAATGACAAATGCATAGCTCCAATAATTCTTCTGCGTATAAACATCAACATCTTTTTCAAGGTATTCTCTGACAGCATCAAGATCCTTGCAATTCAAAGCAATGTACTGTCCGAGATTAAAGACATAAACTCTGTCCGACGCGTTTTTATTTGTATGCTCTACACCGAAAATATCATTTCCGTTTTCGTCTGTCTCACCGTGTCTCATATTGATTTCAATATGAAGTCCCTCGCTGTTAACAACATCA
>JAZULF010000186.1:0-9897 GCA_045643645.1 Oscillospiraceae bacterium | reverse complement strand
GCTCATTTACAAGGAGGAGTGCAGACGCGGACACATCATCGCGCTTGTCGTTGCGGCGGCGGGAGTGCTTATAAGCACGCTTGCCTTTGACAGCTTCCCGTATATTGCACTCGTAATTGCGACAAACTGGGCAGTGTATACCGCGATTAAGAAAAATGTCAGCATTGACGGTGTGCTGAGCATCTGTGCCGAGGCGCTCATTCTCACAATCCCCGCAATACTGTTTATGCTGCTTTTCAAGCGGCAGGAGCTTGCGCTGATTCCGCAGTCGAAGTACATCTTCGTTCTCGGCTCGGGTATCGTTACCGCACTTCCGATGTATCTTTACTCGCGCTGCGTATCCAAGCTGCCGCTGATATTAATGTGCTTTGCCGAGTATTTAAGTCCGACCTTCAATCTCATCTGCGGCTTTATAAGAGGCGAAAGCTTCACGAAAAGTCAGCTTACGAGCTTCATATTTTTCATCGCGGCAATCATCATTTTCAGCATAAGCGAGGTCAGGACTGCAAAACTTTCAAGGGGGAAAACAGATGGAAATCAAGTATAATATCAGCGAAAACGCAAAAAAGTTTTTGGAGGAAAATCTTCCTCAGGCGCTCGAGGCTGAGTCAAGCTATGAGGCGCTTAAAATGCTGTACGAGCTTATCGATGACAAGGGCTTTGAGGCTCCGAAGTACGAAAAGCTCAACGAATTCGGTGAGAAGGCCGATGAAATTTACGACGAGATATACGAGCTTAATATGTAAAAAGCAAAAAAATACCGGGTGTCTTTTGACACCCGGTATTTTGATTTTCAATTACTTGTTCTGTGCGTTATATGCCTCGATGCCGAGCTTGAGCAGCTCCATGGAGCGTGCAATGTCAGCCTCGTTGATGACATATGCCATACGGATTTCGTTCTTGCCGGTGTCGGGAGTCTTGTAGAAACTCTCTGCGGGGGTGAACATAAGGGTGTCACCCTTGTCGTCCCACTCCTGCAGCATGAACATCTGCAGCTTTTCTGCATCGTCAACGGGCAGCTTTGCCATGACATAGAATGCGCCCTTAGGCTCGGAGTAGACAACGCCGGGAATCTTCTTCAGACCCTCAACGAGAGTGTCCTTGCGTGCGCAGTATTCCTTGCGGACTGCGTCGAAGTACTCGGGACCTACGGAGTACAGAGCTGCGGAAGCAATCTGGTCGATGGTGGAAGCGCACAGACGGCCCTGGCACCACTTCATTGCCTGCTGGTAAAGCTCTGCGTTGCGGGTAATCATGCAGCCGATACGGGCGCCGCATGCGGAGAAGCGCTTGGATACGGAGTCGATAACGATGACATTTTCCTCGTAGCCTTCAAGCTGGAGCAGGCTCATGAGCTTCTCGCCGCCGTATACGAATTCACGGTAAACCTCGTCGCCGATGATGAACAGGTTGTGCTCCTTTGCAATCTCAGCCATGAGCTTGAGCTCTTCCTCGGTGAGAATGGTGCCGGTGGGGTTGCCGGGGTTGGTGAACAGAATTGCGCGGGTGTGCTCGTTGATGCAAGCCTCTACGCGCTCGCGGATTGCGAACTTGTAGTCCTCCTCGGGAGTGGTGGTGATGGGACGGATGGTTGCACCGGTGAGGGTTACGAAGGTGGTGTAGTTGGGGTAGAAGGGCTCGGGAATGATAATCTCGTCGCCGTCGTCGAGAATGCAGGACAGAGCAATCTGCAGCGCCTCGGAACCGCCGGTGGAGATGAGAACCTGCTTGTTGTTGATGGGAGCACCGATTTTGCCGTAGTAGTCAACGATTGCGTCAATCATTACGGGAACGCCGTCGGAGGGAGCGTATGCAAGAACGGGCTGGGAGAAGTTCTTGACTGCCTCAAAGTATGCCTCGGGAGTATCGATATCGGGCTGACCGATGTTCAGGTGATAGAGCTTCTTGCCCTTTGCTGCAGCCTCGTTTGCATAGGGAGCAAACTTGCGCATGGGGGAAAGACCGCACTTTTCGATTTTGCCGGAAAACTTCATTTGATGGACTTCCTTTCGTTTGTTGTATTTGTCTTAAATTCAAATTTACAAAATTAGCTTCTTTTTGAACGCAAAAAAGATAAACAAACGCAAAAAATAGCACCTATGCACCGAAAACACGACAAATTAGGTGCAAAATTTTGCAAAGTGTTGAAAAAGCGTTCTTAAACAGCAACAACATTCTAACACTTCAAACAAGCGTATTCAACCGGAAAAGAGCAAAATCATTGACAATTTTCAGTCATTATTACTTGCACTTTACGATACGGAAATTGTTTGATACAATAAATATAAATGTAGTTTTCAGGGGGGTGAAACGATGCTCAGAATAATAAGCGGCAAGGCAGGAACGGGTAAAAGCGCGGCAGTTATGGCGGAAATTAAGGCAGCCGTAGCTAAGCGCGAGGGCGGATATATTCTGCTTGTCCCCGAGCAGTACAGCCATGAGGCTGAGCGCGAGCTTTGCTCAATCTGCGGCGACAGTCTTTCGCTTTATGCCGAGGTGCTGAGCTTTACGGGTCTTGCAAGAAGACTCAATGCCGAGCTTGGCGGCGGAGCTGCGTCATATCTCGATAAGGGCGGCAGACTTCTGTGCATGGCGCTCGCGGCTGACGGGTTGTATTCAAGGCTGAGAGTCTATTCCGCAGCACGAAGAAAAGCGGAGCTGCAGACCATGCTTCTGTCGGCTGTCGATGAGCTTAAAACCTCCTGCATAAGCGCGCAGCAGCTTATGGAAGCATCGGAAGGCTGCGAGGGTGGGCTCAGTGATAAGCTGCACGACCTTGCACTCATTTTAGAGGCATACGATGCCGTAGTCGCAAACGGTCATGCCGACCCGACCGACAGACTCAACCTGCTCGCAGAGCAGATTTCGGACAGCTCAATTGATGAACACTCACACATTTACATAGACGGCTTTACGGACTTCACCGCGCAGGAGCGCAGAGTAATCGAAGCGCTCATCTCAAAGGGTGCACAGGTTGCCGTATGCCTCGGCTGCGATGATTTGAAGAGCGGCAGCGAAATATTCGAGCTGTCACGCATAACCGCGCGCAGCCTGCTTGCCTTTGCCGCGGATAAGGGAATCAAAACCGAGGTCACCGAATATAAGACCGCCGAGGGCAAAAATAAGGCACTGGCCTATTTTGCCGAGCGTATGTTTGCCTATTCCTCCGAAACCTTTGAGGGTGCGGCGGACAACATTGAGATTAATGCCGCCTCGGGCATTTCCGCCGAGTGCGAGCTTGCCGCGGCACGCGCTGTCAGCCTTGTGCGCGACACGGGCTGCCGCTGGCGCGATATCGCCGTTGCGGTGCGCGGCTTTGAGGATTACAGACTCTCGCTTGAAAGCGCCTTTGCGCATTACGGTGTGCCGCTTTACACCGCGCGCAAGGCAGACCTGCTTTCAAAGCCTCTGCCCGCGCTGATTGGCGCTGCCTACGAGATAATCGGCGGTGGCTGGGAGCTTGCGGACATTCTCGACTATCTGCGCACGGGTCTTACGGGACTTACCGATGCCGAGGTTGACGAGCTTGAAAACTATGCGCTCATGTGGCAGCTTCGCGGCAGCGTGTGGACGCAGGAGGACGATTGGCGCCTGCATCCCGACGGCTTCGGCGGAAAGTTTGACGATGAATCGAGCGAGAAGCTCCGCAGGATAAATGCGCTGCGCCGCAGGGCAGCAACACCGCTTGCGCATTTTGCGGAGAATACCGGAAATGCCGAAACCGCGGCAAAGCAGGCTGAGGCATTGGCGCAGCTTTTTGAGGAGCTTGCGCTTGCCGACAGACTTGAAGAGAAATCGGGTCTCCTTGCCGAAAACGGCAGAGAGGCAGCCGCGCAGGAATATGCGCAGCTTTGGGATATAACCGTATCCGCACTCGAGCAGTGCGCGGCAATCTTAGGCGAAACGGAAACCGACCGCGACAGCTTCGGCAGACTGTTCACGCTTATGCTGTCGAGATACGATGTCGGCACAATTCCCGCGGCGCTTGACCGCGTAACCGCAGGCGACTTTGACCGTATGCGCCGCAGAAACATAAAGCATCTTATTGTATTGGGCGCGTCCGATGCGCGTCTGCCGCGCGGCGAGGACGATACGGGAATGTTCTCAACCGACGAGCGCCGCAGGCTGCTTGAAATGGAAATTGACCTGGGCGGCGCAGGCGACAGTGAGCTTTGGCGAGAGTTCTCGCTCATATACAACTGCCTGACTCTGCCCTCGGAAACCCTGTGCTTCTGCTATCCCGCATTTGATGCCTCGGGCGAGCCTCAGCGTGCTGCCTTTGTTGCAAACCGCGCGAAAGCGATGTTCAGACTCGAGGTAAAGAGTGTCGATTCGGCAAGACTTAAAATGAATGCGCGCGCACCTGCGCTTGAGCTTGCGGCAAACGCACTTCGCGGCGGCGGTGCGCTTGAAGCATCGGCGGCGGGGCTTTTCAACAGCACCGCACCCGAGCGCATGCAGGCACTTTTCAGAGCCTCCGAGATGACTCGCGGAAGCCTCAACGAAAAATCCGTCAGAGCGCTTTACGGTGACAAGCTCAGACTCTCCGCATCGAGAATCGACAAGTTTGCGTCCTGCCGCTTTGCGTACTTTATGCAGTACGGACTCAAGGCAAAAACGCGCGAGCCCGCAGGCTTCAAGCCGCCCGAGATGGGCATCTTTATGCATTTCGTGTTGGAGAATGTCGCGCATGATGTCATGCAGGCAGGCGGCTTCAAGAAGATTACCGACGAGGAGCTTTCAAGGCTCACCGATAAATACATTGCCGAGTATGTCCACAGCACGCTCAACGATTTCAAGGAAAAATCTAAACGCTTTGAGTATCTTTTCCGCAGGCTGACGAAGGATGTGCGCCGTGTCGTACTTGATATGGCAAACGAGCTGCGCTGCTCGGACTTTGCGCCGTTATCCTTTGAGCTTGACTTCGGCAAGGCGGAGGTACTGCCGCCCTTAAAGCTCGGCGAGGGTGAGGACAGTCTGATTCTTACGGGCATTGCCGACCGCGTTGACGGCTGGCTGCACGACGGCAAGCTGTATCTTCGCGTTGTCGACTACAAGACGGGCCGCAAGAGCTTTTCACTGTCCGATGTGTGGTACGGCATGGGCCTGCAGATGCTTCTGTATCTGTTCTCGCTCGGCGAAAACGGCCACCTGCTTTATGGCGAAAAAATCGTGCCCGCAGGCGTGCTTTATGTTCCTGCGCACGATGTCCTGCTTTCCGAGAAGGCGGATATATCCGATGAGCAAATCGCGGATAAAAAGAGCAAGAAGGTCAAGCGCAGCGGTCTTCTGCTTGATGAGCCCGAGGTCCTTAACGCGATGGAGTACGGTGACACGCCCAGGTACATCCCCGTCAAATTCAAGGAGGGCGTTGCTCAGGGTGATGCGCTTGCGTCGGCAGAAAGGCTCGGACTTCTCGCAAAGCATATCGACAAAACCCTGCGCGAGATGGCGGTTGAGCTGCGCCACGGCAGCATTGCCGCAAATCCCTATTACAGAAAGCAGCAGGAGAATGCCTGCCTGAACTGCGATTACTTTAATGCCTGCCATTTCGTGGACGGCGAGAACGGCGAGAGTGTTCACAAAATGCCGAAGCTCGAGGCCACGAGGGTATGGAATATTCTTGAGGGAGGTGAGGACGGTGTCTGACTTTTCCCCGACAAAATCGCAGCGCGCCGCGATTGAAACGCGCGACCGCGCAATACTTGTATCGGCAGCAGCAGGCAGCGGCAAGACCAAGGTGCTGACAGAGCGCCTGCTTGCGCGCATCAGCGACGATGCGGATATCGACAGTTTCCTCATCATTACCTTCACCAAGGCGGCGGCAGCGGAGCTTAAAAGCCGCATCACCGATGAAATTGCCGAGCGCCTTGCCTATGAGCCGGATAACCGCAGACTGCGCCGTCAGAGCGCACTGTGTCAGAAGGCGCAGATAGGCACAATCCACAGCTTCTGCGCGGCACTTCTGCGCGAGCATTGCCATGCGGCAGGACTTTCACCCGAGTTCAAGGTGATTGAGGAGGACCGCGCCGATGCAATAAAGCTGCGCGTTATCGAGCGCGTGATGGACGCCGCCTACGAAAAGCCCACCGAGGGCTTCAAGCTGCTTGCCGATACCGTCGGCAGAGGCAGAGATGACCGCCGCCTTGCCGAGTTTGTGATTAACCTGCACAAGAAGATGCAGAGCCACGCAAGACCCGATAAATGGGCAGCAGAGCAGCTTGAAAAGCTGCGCGTATTCCCCGAGGATGCTGGTGATACCCTGTGGGGTGCGGAGATTCTCAAGACCGTTAAGCTCAGCGCGGATTTCTGGGCAGAGCGCATGGAGGAGCTTTCGCAGAAGGCATATACAAACGAGAAAATAGGCGCGGCTTACGGACCGAGCCTTGCCGATGATGCGCTCAATATGCGCAATCTCTCCCGCGCGCTCAACAGCGGCTGGGACAGAGCGCTTGAGTTTCTGCCTGTTAAATTTGCACGCCTCGGAACGCTCAAAAACTCACCCGACCCCGAGCTTTCGCAGCATCTGAAGGCGGCGCGCGAAACCTACAAGGATAGCGCGAAGAAGTTTAACGAATATATCTCCGCACCGAGCGAGAAGCTCCTCGGTGATTTGAAAAAGACCGCGCCCGCAATGCAGGCGCTGCTTGAGCTGACGCTCGCGTTTGACAAGGCATACTGCGCCGAAAAGCGCCGTCGCGCCGAGGTTGATTTTTCCGACCTTGAGCATCTTGCGGCACAGCTTCTGACCGATGAGGACGGAAATCCCACCGAGCTTGCGAGGGATATTTCGCGCAGATTCACCGAGATAATGGTCGATGAGTATCAGGATGTTAACAGGGTGCAGGATACCATCTTCCGCGCGGTGTCTAAGGACGAAAGCAATCTGTTTATGGTCGGCGATGTCAAGCAGTCAATCTACCGCTTCCGCCTTGCCGACCCCACAATATTCACCGAGAAATATTTAAGCTACGCAGACCTCGACGATGCCGCCGAGGGTGAGCCCGTGCGCATTATGCTGCAGGAAAACTTCCGCTCACGGGCGGAGGTCATCAACGCGGCAAACCATGTGTTCCGCACCTGCATGTCCGAGTCACTCGGCGAGATTGACTATGACGAAAATGCCGAGCTGAAGCTCGGCGCAAGCTACGCAGGCGAGGTGCCCGTGCCCGAGCTTATGCTCGTTGACACGGTCACTGACGATGATGACGAAAGCCCCGATAAGAATGCGCTCGAGGCAGCCGCGGTTGCCGCTAAGATTCGCGAGCTTATGGATTCGGGCGTTGAGGTAACGGACCGCAACCTAAAGCGCAGGCTGCGCTACAGCGACATTGTCCTGCTCATGCGCTCGGCAAATGCGGTGGGCGATGTCTACCGCCGCGAGCTTATCCGTGCGGGCATTCCCGTTATGAGCGGTCAGGGCGGCAGCTATTTCGATTCTGTCGAGATTTCCTCGCTCATCTGCCTGCTTGCTATTATCGACAATCCGCATCAGGATGTGCCGCTGATTGCGGCAATGCGCTCTCCGATGTTCGGCTTCACCGCCGATGAGCTTTCGGAGATTCGCGCAGCGGATAAGGACAGCGATTTTTATTCCGCACTGCTTCTCAATGCCGAGAGCAGCGAAAAGTGCGCGGCATTTGCGGAAACGCTTAATAAGCTGCGTGAGTGCGCGCCCGATATGGAGCTGGGCGAGCTTCTGTGGCACATTTACGATGAGCTTGACCTTGTCGCACTTTGCTCTGCGATGTCCGACGGCGAATCGCGCAGTGCAAACCTTGCGCAGATGCTCGAATACGCAAAGCGCTTCGAGGCAACGGGCTTCAAGAGCCTGCACAGATTTGTCGAATGGCTCAACAAGCTTGCCGAGCGCGGCGAGGAGCCGGGCCGCGGTGCTACGGGCAACGCGGTGCAGATTATGACCGTTCACAAGTCCAAGGGACTTGAATTTCCCGTTGTGTTCCTCTGCAACACGGCACGAATGTTCAACCGCTCGGACACACGCGCGGCGGTGCTTGTTCATTCCGAGCTCGGCCTCGGTCCGATGCTAACGGACACGCAGCGCGGCATTGAGTACCCCACGCTTGCGTTCAATGCAATTAAAATGCGCGCCGAGCGCGAGATGCTCTCCGAGGAGATGCGTCTTCTGTATGTCGCACTCACGCGCGCAAAGGAACGGCTTATTGTAACGGCGGCAATGAAGGAGCCCGAGGCAAAGCTTCAAAAGCTCATGCTCGGCTCAAGCTATCCGCCCGCACCCGAAATTCTCAGCTCTGCAAGCAGCCTTTCCGTGTGGATGATGCACTCTCTGCTTGCGGATAAGTACGGCAGACTTCAGCTCAGCATACGCCACAGCGAAGATGATACCGAAGCCGAGGAGATAAGCGAGGAGAAGCTTGCCGAAAGCGCCGACCCCGAGCTTGTCGCGGAGCTTAGAAATAAGCTCTCCTTTGAGTATGCCCACGCGGGCGCAGCGGCATTGCCCTCAAAGGTGACGGCAACGGAGCTGAAGCATTTCGATGAGCCAGACCCCGAGGCATTAAGCCTTGCGCCCAAGACCTCGCGCAGCTTCCGCAAGCCTGATTTTCTCAAGTCCGAGCGCAAGCTGACGGGCGCGGAAAAGGGCACGGCAACGCATATGGTGCTGCAGTTTATAGACTATGCCAAGGCACAGACGCTTGACGGCATAATGTCCGAAATCGAAAGACTCCGAGCCGCGAGATATCTCAGCGACCGGCAGGCAGAGGCAGTTGACGCGGGCGCAATCCTGCGCTTGTTTGAGTCCGACCTCGGCAGACGCATAATGAGCGCCGATGAGCTCTTGCGCGAGTTCAAATTCTCGATTCTCTGTCCCGCGGAGGACTTCTTCGACGGCGGCGAGGGCGAGAGTGTGCTGCTGCAGGGCGTTATCGACTGCTGCATTGAGGAAGCAGGCGAGCTTACGATAATCGACTACAAAACCGACAGAGTGCGCGGCGCGGCGCTTTACGAGCGCGCAAAGGTCTATGCAAGTCAGCTGCGCGCCTACGCGATTGCGCTCGGAAGAATGACGGGAAAACCCGTCAGAGAGTGCGCACTGTACTTCCTTGAAGCAGGTGAGACCGTTTTTGTAAAGGAAAATTAAAAAATCTCTTGCAAAGCGGTAATGACTGTGTTACAATTCACTTTGCGCCTTGTAACCACGCTTGCGTGCTCAAGGCAGCCTATGATGAGGAGAACAAACAAATGAAGGCAGGAATCCATCCTAACTATCAGCCCACCGTTATCAAGTGCGCATGCGGCGCAACCATCGAGACCGGTTCCACCCGCCCCGGCATCACCGTAGAAATCTGCTCCAAGTGCCATCCTTTCTACACCGGCAAGCAGAAGCTCGTTGACACCAGCGGCCGTGTTGATAAGTTCAACAAGAAGTACGGCATCAAGTAATTTCATTTACTTTAGAAAAAGACCACATCGAAAGATGTGGTCTTTTGCCGTATAAAAGCGGTCTGATTTCCGCCATAACGCGTTAAGCGGCAGGGGAAATACACAAAGTATTCCGCCCTGCCGCTTGCCTTTTCTGCCGAAAACCATCCTCGCTTTTGCGTGTATGACCGACGGGGTATTTTTCTGTGGTCTTTTGCCGTTTTTGTGATATAATAAGGTTAATATCACTTGAGGTCGATTATTATGGAAAATAACGATATTAAAATTGAACGCGCCGTGCTTGCGGGTCTTGCCGCAAACAGCATGGACATCTCCGAGCGCTCCACCGATGTTTCGATGGACGAGCTTGCCGCGCTTGTTGAAACCGCAGGCGGCGAGGCGGTCGGTATGATGATTCAGAACAGACCCACTCCCGACCCGAGAAGCTTCATCGGTGACGGCAAGGTTATGGAGCTTAAGGAATTCATCGAG
>JAZULF010000185.1:0-7180 GCA_045643645.1 Oscillospiraceae bacterium | reverse complement strand
GATATAAAATAAATCCCCACCGGGTAACCGGTGGGGATTTTTGTTTGTTTAGTAATCAGCGGGTTATGCTGACGGGTACGGAATAGCTGCCTGTCCAATCGGTGCCGTTTACGGTCTTGACCGCGCGTACCTCGTAGTAATAGGTAATGCCTGCTGTGACGGAGCTATTGGTGTAGCTTGTCTTTGTGGTGCTGTCGTAGTACTTGAAGTTTACGCCGTCGGTTGAACGGTAAATCCAGTACTTGGTTGCGCCCGTTACACTGTTCCAGTTAAGAACAACCTTGCCGCTGTTCAGCTTTGCGCTGACAGTGGGGGTGGAAAGAGGAATTGTGCTCTTTGCCGCTGAGAAGGCGCTTGTGCCGTCTGTGGTGTTAACTGCCTTTACCTTGTAATAGTACTTGGTGCCGCTTGTTACGGAGCTGTTGGTGTAGCTTGTCTTGGTGGTACTGTCATAGTACTTGTAGTTGGTGCCGTCGGTTGAACGGTAAATCCAATACTTGGCTGCGCCGTCAACTGCGGTCCAGCTGAGGCTTATCTTGCCGTCTGCCTTGGAGATGCTGACGGCAGGTGCGCTGAGTACAAATACATCTGCAGCTGCGGAGTAATCACTGGTCCAATCGGTGCCGTTTACGGTCTTTACCGCGCGTACCTTGTAGTAATAGGTAGTGCCTGCGGTGACAGAGCTGTTGGTGTAGCTGGTCTTTGTGGTGCTGTCATAGTACTTGAAGTTAACGCCGTCAGTTGAGCGGTAAATCCAGTACTTGGTTGCGCCCGTTACGGAAGTCCAGCTAAGAGCAGCCTTGCCTGTGGAGAGGGACGGCTTGAGAGAGGGAGTGGAGAGAGGAATGGTGCTCTTTGCGTTTGAGTAGCCGCTGCTGTAATCCTTGCCGCTGAAGGTTGAAACCGCCTTGACCTTGTAGTAATACTTGGTGCCGCTCGTTACGGAGCTGTTGGTGTAGCCGGTCTTGGTAGTTGTGTCATAGTACTTGTAGTTGGTGCCGTCGGTTGAACGGTATACCCAGTACTTGTTTGCGCCTTCAACTGCATTCCAGCTGAGGTTAATCTTGCCGTTTGACTTGGAGATGCTGAGAGTAGGTGCGCTGGGTGCGGTGGGGGTAACGGACTTTGCCTCCATGGGCATAGTCCAAATCTCGAGACAGTCGGGTATGCTCTGAGAATTATCGAAATCCACATATTCATCGCCGCCGTTTATGCTGCAGTAAACCACTTCGGCAAAGGCGTAGCCGTCATTGGGAATGAGAGATATGAACAGTGAATACTCCTTGCCTGCTTCGAATACATCAGTGGATGCAAGCTCTTCACCTGTGGTGTCGCAGTACCAGCAGCAGTTAGGCTTGTCGATGCTGCAGTTGCCGCTGACGGAGATGCTCATATGGTCACTGACCTTGTTGCCTGCAATTGCGGGTCTGTAGCCGGTGATTGCGACAGAGTCAATCTCGATTAAGGGCTCGGGCAGCTTTGTGTATACTGTGCAGACGCCGAGGAAGGTGTTGTTGTCGAAAACCATGGGAGGATTGCCGGGGTCAAAGTCCTCGGTGCTGCCGTTAATGGTGCAGCTTACATCATCAGCAAAGACATAGCCTTCATCGGTTTCGAGTGCTAAATAGAGGTAATACTCTTTGCCTGCCTCGAATACATCGTCGGGAGCAAGCTCTTCGTCGGTGTCGTTGCAGTACCATGCGCTTGCGCCTGCGTAAATGCTGCAGTTGCCGCTGACGGTGAAGTTCATATGGTCGCCTGCCTTGTCGCCTGCAACGGGAGCCTCATAGCCGGTGATTGAAACGGAGGATACCTTGGACAGAGGCTCTACGGGCAGAGTCCATACGCCCATATCGAAACGGTAGTTATCGGTGTTGTCACTGTCCACATACATCTTGGAGCCGTTAACCGTAACTGCGGCATTCTCTGCGAAGAGATATTTTTCAGCAGGAGTCAGGTAAAGATAGAGTGAATATTCATTGCCAGCCTGGAACACATCGTTGGCTGCAAGCTCTTCGCCTGTGGTGTCGCAGTACCATACGCATGTATCAATGCGCATACTGCCGTTGCCGTTGATGGAGAGATTCAGATGGTCGCCTGCCTTTTCACCGACAACGGGGGCTTCATAGCCGGTGATTGCTACGGACTGAATGCCGGTCTTGGCTTTTTCAGACGCTGTCCATAATTCAATACAGTCATCTGCGGACTGAGAGTTGCCGTAATCAACATTTTCGGAGCTGCCGTTTACGGTATAGTAGACATCATCGGCAAAAACATTTGTTCCCGTGGGGACAATATATACAAACAGTGAATATTCCTTGCCTGCCTCGAATACATCGTCGGCTGAAAGGATTTCGCAGGTTGTATCGCAGTACCAGTAGCTGGAGCCGAAGTCAATGCTGTAGTTGCCGTAGGCGTAAAGGTTCATATGGTCGCCTGCCTTTTCGCCTGCAACTGCAGGTACATAGCCGCCGACAGATACGGACTTTATTGCAGCTGCGACAGTAACGGGCTTGGACCAGAAGGGGATAACGATATCACCCAGACCGATATGCTCGGCGTCAACATATTCGGTGCTGCCGTTTATGGTTACCTTAGTGCTGCCGTTAAAGCGGCAGTTTGTGTCTGCGCAAGCATAGATGAAAAGGGCGTATTGTTTGCCTGCCTCGAATACATCGTTTGCTGCCATTGTCTTGCCGGTGGTACGGCAATACCAGTAGCACTTGCTCATATCAAGATGGCAGTTTTCGCTGACGGTGATGTTCATGTAGTCACCTGCCTTTGCACCCGCAACGGGCACAATATAGCCGCTGACATCAACGGAGCTTATATTCAGCTTTCCTGCCTTGCCGTATTCATAGCGCATGGCATACTGACTGTCAGAGCCGTATACGCCGCCGACATTGGCTGCATTGCCGTCTACCGTGCCGCTTGTCTTGCCTGTTGAAAGGAAGATATAGCCGGATTTGGGTGTTGCGTATACACGCAGTATGTATTCGTGGTCTGCCTCGAACTTTTCACCTGAGGCGAGCTGGGCTGAGCCGTTGCTTTTATCGAGCCAGCTTGCAGAGCTGAGCGTGTAATTTGCGCCTGCAGGAGCTTTGATGCTCTTTATATTCTCGGTTGCAACTGTGCCGATTTCGGGTGCGGTAAGACCGATTGCCTCAATCTTGTCTATAGTGGTAACATCGTTTGAGGCGGTAGAGTAGGAATTTCTGTGGACATCATCGGTAGTGTCAGTCTGTACCATGAAGCGGTAGGTCTTGCCTGCCTCAAGGTAGCTGCTGAGACTAAGCTTGGTTGAGTAGGTTTGCTGTGTGTAAACATGCGGGGAGATGATGTAACCGTTGGAATCAACCTCGTAAAGCCAGATGGTGTAGGTGTCAGCACCTTCGACGGCATTCCAGGTTGCATATATGCCGCTCCACTTTGCGTTCTGCGGTGCGGTCATTGTGGGATATGCGGTGATGTGTCTTGTGGAGGTTTTGCCGCTTGCAATTTCGTTGCGGCTTGAATCCAAAACAGTTACCTGCATATAGCAGTCGCTGTCCTTGGAAACAGCTCTGTGCATCTGCTTCATTTCTGCAGAGCTGAAGCTGACAGTGCTGCCTGACACGGTAACGCCCGAGCTTCCCTTATAGTAGCTGTATTCCGCCCAGCACCTTGTGCTGTCTCTGAGCTCGAGAACATAGTAATAGGCGCCGCTGACATTACTGAAGCTCAGACCGTCGTCGCCGTTCCATACTAAATTCTGAAGAGCGGGAACGCCTGCCGGCTCTGCCATCGCGCCGAAGGGGACGATTGTAGTGAGCAGCAACAGGCACAAGAATATGGAAATTATTCGCTTTTTCATATCTTTCTCCATTTGCAGTGTATTTTTTGCGTGGGTATAGTGCCTATAATTATATAGCACTGACAAACTTCTGTCAATGAATTATGATACATTCAGATGGAATTTGTATAAACAAAGAACTGCCGGTGTAATTGCAATACGCTGCGATACGATGCACGAAGCAAGTAAAATACTTATACAAATTACTGCATTTTGTCTTGTTAATTACTTAAAAATATGGTACTGTTATTTTATCGACAAAGTTGACACCCGCTGAAATACTTAAAAGTGAAGGTGGCTTGCTACTATGATAAGAAAGCTGATATCGAAAATTGCAATGCTTATTATGGTGCTGAAGGGCAAAATGAGCCTCAGGCAACTCGAGACCGCATCAAAAACACCGGTGGAGGATAACAATAAGCTGTTGCTCAAGATTGTCCGCGCAAACCGCAATACCGAGTTCGGAAAGCTGCACAGTTTCGATAAAATCCGCTCTGTTGAGGATTTTCGTAGGAATGTGCCGGTTTCAACCTATGAGGACTATGCCCCGTACATTGAGCGCCTCAAGGCAGGCGAGGGTAATCTGCTTTCAAAGGCAAAGGTCATCGGCTATTCACGCACCTCGGGCTCATCGGGTGTGCCTAAGTATATTCCCGCAACAAAGGCATCACTCAATGCGTACATAAAGTATACATGGACACGCGCTCTTGCACTCGGTGCCGAGGAGCTCAAGCGTCAGGGCAAGCGCTACAGACCGGGCCGCGGTGTGTTCCTTTCACCTGCAACAAACGACTGCCTGCCTAACGGAATGCTCTGCAGCAACATTGCGGAGATAGGCGCAAGACAGTTCGGCTTTATCTATCCCTACATTCTCACCGTACCGCAGAAGCAGCTTTTTGATATGCACGACGGCGACTATGTGTATAACATCTACCGCTTCGCACTTGCCGACGAGGATGTAACCTTTGTGTTCTCCGTTTTCTTCAGCATAAATGTCAGCCAGATTGCCTACCTCAAGGAAAACTGGCGTATGATTGTTGACGATATCGAAAAGGGTACGATTAACGATAGCGTTGAGCTTACTCCTAAGCTTCGCAAGGAGCTTACCGCGCTAATCCGCCCGATGCCCGAGCGAGCTGCGTATCTGCGCAAGCAGTTCGAGCAGGGCTTTGACAGCACTCTGTTTCCGCGCATATGGCCCAAGCTTGCGGTTATGTGCGGAATAGGCAACGCATCGTTCAAGCCCGCAACCGATTTTGTCCGCAGCATGTGCGGGGATGTGCCCTTTGACTTCTCAATCTACGGCGCGTCCGAGGGACTTGTTGCAGCCTGCTACAAGCTCGACTGCACCGATATGCAGCTTCTGACCGACAGCTGCTTCTATGAGTTCATTCCGCAGGACGATGCCAATGGCGAAATTCTCACAATAGGTCAGCTTGAAAAGGGCAAGAAGTACGAAATTCTCATCACCACGCAGTCGGGACTTTACCGCTACAGACTCAAGGATGTCATCGAGGTTATGGGCTTCAGAAACAACTGCCCGCTTATCTCCTTTGTTTACCGCAAGGGACAGCTTTTCAATGTCGCAGGCGAGAAGTTCAGCGAGGAGGACGCGAGAAACTCCATCGAGATGCTTGAGAAGGCACACGGCGTGAAAATCGACCATTGGATTTACTATCAGGATGACAGCATTGCGCCTAACCGCTATGCGCTGATTGTTGAAGCTGATGCCGACCTCGGCGATTGCATTGATGAGCTTGAGGGCTATATGGGCGTGTGCAACAAGCGCTATCCCAGCCAGCGCGCAAAGGGCTTCATCAGCAGGCTTGTCATCAAAAAGCAGGCGCCGGGAACTCACGCACAATGGGCGCAGCGCTGCGTTGCGCAGGGCGCATCGGTAGCGCAGGTAAAGCCCGTGCATTCGCTTGACAACGATGCAAAGCGCGAATTCTTCCTCAGCAGAATTGAAGAGGAAGTAAAGGTATGAGATAAAAGAAAAAACGGTTCGAAGCTTGGCTTCGAACCGTTTTGTTTTTGTTATCAGTTCTTGCGGTTGGGCATCTCTATGTAGAGGTCGCTTGTTGCAAAGCTTGCGCAGGGATGAATGTAGCCAAGCTCCTTATCCTTTGCGCGGCGTCCGTCGGTATCCTCGGGGATAAAGACGGTGCCGGAGAGCAGACGGGAGCGGCACCAGCCGCAGATACCGCCGCGGCAGCGGTTGGGACCTGCAACGCCTGCACGCTCGAGAGCAACCATAATGTTCTCATTTGCGGCGCAGGGAATGTCAAACTCCTTGTCGCACATCTTAATCTTAAGGTTAAAGACCTTGTCCTTTGCCTCCATGGGATAACCCTTGTATTCCCAGGGCTTGCAGACATTGTCGTAAAGCTCCTTGCGGTAGTACTTCTTGACAAGACCGAGCTTTTCAGCCTCACCGTCAAGGAAGTCGTACATGCCCTTTGAGCCTGCGGCGAATACGCTGTAAACGCCCTCGCCTGCGTACTTGCTGATAAGCTCTGCGGTGATGAAGCCGTGCTCGCAGCCCTCGGCCTCTTCCTCGCTGAGAACATTTACGAGCCTGACCTTGTCGGTCTTCTTCATAATTGTCTCAAATTCCTCTGCAAAGAGAACATCGGCCTTTGTTCTGCTGCCGTAGAGAACGGTAAGCTCAAAGTCCTCGTCACCGTCGGCAATTGCGCATGCCATGGAGTAGACGGGGGTAATGCCGCTGCCGCCTGCGATTGCGATGACCTTCCTTGCATCGCGCAGACCCTCGTAGTAGAAGGTGCCCTGCGGACCGGAGGTCTCGACGGTGTCACCGACCTTCCAGTTGTCGTGAATGTAGCCGGAAAGGAAGCCGTCGGGCTCAACGCGCTTGACGGTTACCATGCACTTGCCCTCCAAGGTCATTGCAGGGCCGCAGGAGAGGGTAACGGGACGGCAGATAAGCTTGCCGTCAATCATCTGACGCAGTACCATAAACTGACCTGCGCGGAAGAATGCGGGATTGGTGCCGTCTTTCTTTTTGAGAACATAGGACTTAACATCACCTTTGCCGCGAGTGATGATTTCTTCAATGACGAATTCCTGATTGCCGGGGTGGCGTTCCGCGGCCTTCATATTGGATTTGTAGTTCTCAACAAGGGGCTTTACTTCGGTTGCCTGAATCATCTTTTCGCGCTTTACCTTTTTGCCTTTGAAGTAGAGCATGTCCAGAAGACCGATGGGTTTGATATGTACATTTGCCATATTACTTGCCCTCCTTTTCGTCCTCAGCCATATCCATTAACAGCAGCTGCGCCATGTCATCGCCGTTGAGGTATGTCTGATTGTAACCGTCGCCGCGGG
>JAZULF010000184.1:0-2151 GCA_045643645.1 Oscillospiraceae bacterium | reverse complement strand
CCGTTTTCGTCAACATCAATGCTCTCTGCCGCGGGCCTTTTCGGCAGACCGGGCATAGTCATGATGCTGCCTGCAAGCGCAACAATGAAGCCTGCGCCTGCGGATACCTTGACGCTTCTGACCGTAACGGTGAAGTCCTCGGGCGCACCGAGAAGCTCTGCGTTGTCGGAAAAGCTGTACTGCGTTTTAGCAATACATACGGGAAGTCTGTCAAAGCCGAGCTTAGTCAGCTTTTCAATCTGCTTTTGCGCCTCGGGCAGAATTTCAATGCCCTTGCCGCCGTAGATTTTCGTAGCAACCGCGTTGAGCTTTTCCTCGATGGACATATCGTCTGTGTAGCTGAGGGTGAAGTCGCCCTTTTCCTCGTTGCACAGACGGACAACCTCGTTTGCAAGCTCAATGCCGCCCTTGCCGCCCTGCGCCCAAACATCGGACAGACAGACATTCACGCCGAGTGCGGCGCATTTTTCCATAATGAACTTAATCTCGGCATCGGTGTCGGTGGGGAAGCGGTTGACCGCGACAACGCAGGGGAGCTTATAGACATTTTTGATGTTTGAAACATGGCGCAGCAGATTGGGAATACCTCTGCCGAGGGCATCGAGGTCCTCGCAGCCGAGCTCGTCCTTTGCAAGACCGCCGTGCATCTTGAGTGCGCGAACCGTTGCGACAACAACAACCGCATCGGGAGCAAGTCCTGCCGCGCGGCATTTGATATCAAGGCACTTTTCTGCGCCGAGGTCAGCTCCGAAGCCTGCCTCGGTGATGGTGTAGTCACTGCAGCGAAGAGCCATTTTAGTTGCAAGCACGCTGTTGCAGCCGTGTGCGATGTTGGCAAACGGACCTCCGTGGACAAATGCGGGAGTGCCCTCGAGAGTCTGCACGAGATTTGGCTTGAGCGCATCCTTTAAGAGCGCAGCCATTGCGCCCTGCGCCTTTAACTCGCCTGCGGTTACTGGTCTGCCCTCGTAGGTATAGCCGACAACAATGCGTGCGCAGCGCGCCTTGAGGTCTGATATGCTCGTTGCAAGGCAGAGTATTGCCATAATCTCGCTTGCAACGGTGATGTCGTAGCCGTCATCGCGCTCAACGCCGTCTGCCTTGCCGCCCAGGCCATCGCGGATAAAGCGAAGCTGGCGGTCATTCATATCAACGCAGCGCTTCCATGTGATTTTTGAGGGGTCGAGATTAAGCCCGTTGCCCTGATGAATGTGGTTGTCGACCATAGCCGCGAGAAGATTGTTTGCCGCGCCTATTGCGTGGATATCGCCCGTGAAGTGCAGGTTAATATCCTCCATCGGCACAACCTGCGCATAGCCGCCGCCGCAGGCACCGCCCTTGATGCCGAATACGGGACCGAGAGAGGGCTCACGCATTGCGACAACGGCGGTTTTGCCGAGTCTGCGCATTGCGTCTGCAAGACCTATTGTGGTTGGGGTCTTGCCCTCACCCGCGGGGGTGGGGGTAATGGCGGTAACGAGAATGAGCTTGCCGTTATCCTCTGCCTTGTCGAGATACGAAAGGTCGACCTTCGCCTTGTATCTGCCGTACTGCTCGAGGTACTGCCCGTCAATGCCCGCAATATTCGCAATTTCAGCAACGGGGCGCATTTTGCAGCGCTGTGCAATTTCAATGTCGGAAAGATATTCCATAGCTATCACCCTTATCGGTTGTGAGTCAATAATAAATAATTATACCATCTGTTCAGCAATGATACAACAAAAAATACCCAACCTGTCAATCGGGCAGGTCGGGTATGGGATTTACGCGTACGCTTATGTGCTTTACATCGGGAAACTGCGCCTCAATTGCCGAATGCACCTGCTCGGCAATCTCGTGGCTGCGGCTTAGCGTGATGCTTCCATCGGCAAGAATTTCGATATCAACATAAATTCTGTTTCCGAATTGGCGGGTTTTGAGCCTGCTGACACCCATTACACCCTCCTGCGCCATGGCGCAGTCGGAAAGCTCACGCTGCGTGCTTTCGCAGCAGGCGTGGTCTACCATCTTCTCAATGGCATCGACGAAAATGTCATACGAGGCCTTGACGATGAAGCCGCAGATTAAAAGGCTTGCCACGGGGTCAAGCCACGCATAGCCCATTCGCGCGCCCCATACACCGAGCAGCGCACCGACAGACGACAGTGCATC
>JAZULF010000183.1:0-7374 GCA_045643645.1 Oscillospiraceae bacterium | reverse complement strand
ACGGTGAAGGTGAGTGTATCGCCGATATTTAGCGCAGCCTTTGCCTCGGCAACATCGGTGGTGGTGAGTACCTCCTTGCCGTTTACCTTGGTGATGATGTCACCCTTCTGAATGCCCTGCGCTGCAGCGTCGCTGTTTTCAAGCACGAGGGAAACATAAAGACCTACGGGAATGTCGTAGTAATCCGCGATATCCTCGGCAATCGGACCGATTGTGATGCCGATGGTGGAGCGTCCGTATACCGCACCGTCAGCCATAATGAGGTCAACGATGGTCTTGACGGTATCGGAGGGGATTGCAAAGCCGATGCCCTCGATGTTTGAGAAGCTCGACACAATCTTCATATTGGTTATGCCGATAACCTGACCGCGGTTGTTGATAAGCGGACCGCCGGAGTTGCCCTCGTTAATGGAGGTGTCGGTCTGCAGAAGACTCATAACAGCGCCGTTGTAGCTCATCTCACGGCTTGTAGCGGAGATGATGCCGCTTGTCATTGTAAGACTGTATTTGGGACTTAAGGGGTTGCCGATAGCGCAAACGCTGTCGCCTACACAGAGGTCCTTTGAGCTTGCAAAGACTGCGGGCTTGAGTCCGCTTGCGTCAATCCTGAGTATAGCAATGTCGCTCTGCGAGTCTGCGCCGACGAGCTTTGCATCATAGCTTGTGCCGTCATAAAACTCAACGGTTGCAACCTTGCCTTCGTCGACAACATGGGCGTTTGTCAGAATGTAGCCGTCGGACGAGATAACCACACCGCTGCCCCAGGTGTAAGAAAGGTCATTTTTGTCATTCTCAAAGCACTTGATGCCGACAATTGAGGGTGCGCACTTGTTATAGATTTCGTTGAAGCTCAATACGGGGCTTGAGGCAGACTCAAAATCAAGAGTCAGCGTGCCGCGCTGCTCAACCTCGGGCAGATTGAATTCCGCAGGGATGTATTCATTTGCCGAATAGTAATTGTCATAGTAGGTCTGCCAGCTTTTCGGCATTCCGTCATCGTTGTAGTTATCCTGATAATTCTTGTGACGGTCATTCTCGCTTATTGCAACGCCGATGCCGGTGATAATGATGCCGAGGCAGGCAAGCAATGCGATTATGCGTGATTTTCTGTCGCCGGGGAGCTTTGATTCGGGCTTCTTTGCAGGCTCAGCCATAGGCTGCTGCGTGTAATTCGGAGTGTACCAATCGTTGTTGTTGCTGTCGTACCAGCTCATATTGCCTTCTTTCTGCAAGCAGGCTGCTGCTTACTTTACGGGTGCCGCAAGGGGAAGAGTGAAAACAAACTCCGTCACGCCGTTGCGGCTTGTTACGACGATGTTCTCGTCATGACTGTTGATGATTTTCTTTACAAGGAACAGACCGAGACCCACGCCGTCCTTATCCATGCTGCGTGAGCGGTCGGACTTGTGGAAGCGGTCGAAGATATAGGGCAGGTCATCTGCGGGGATAGTTTCGCCGATGTCCTTAATTGAAACATATGCCTTGTCACCGCGCTTATACAGGCGGATTGTGATGGTCGAGCCTGCCGCTGCGAATTTGACCGCATTGTCGGTCAGGTTGTAGATAACCTGCGTAATCGAGTCGCGCTCGGCGAGAACGATAATCGGGTCCTCGGGAAGCTGCGGGTCGACATCGAGGCTTTTGAGCCTTGCACGGCTTTCAAAGCTGAGCAGAGTCTGCAAAAGCAGCTCGGAAAGGTCGAATTTAACTCGCTTGGACTTGTCGATTGCCTTGCTCTCGGCCTGCGAGAGGTCGAGCATATTGCGGATAAGGCGCGACAGCCTGCGCGTTTCGTCGGAGATTTTGTGCAGGTACTTATCCTCGTGCTCACGGGGAATCGTACCGTCGATTATGCCGTCGGCAAAGCCTGCGATTGTGGTCATCGGAGTTCTGAGCTCGTGCGAGATGTTCGCGATAAGCTCCTGACGGTTGCGGTCGGATTTTTCGAGTGAGTCTGCCATGTGGTTGAACGACTCAACAAGTGTGCCGACCTCGTCATCGCGCCTGCCGCTGCTTTTTACTCGTACGGAGAAATCTCCGAGCGCAAACTTTCTTGCGGCAACGGTAAGCTCGTCAAGCGGCTCAGCCATCTTCTTTGAATAGACCAGCGACAGCAGCATCGCAATGAGCATAACCGCAACCATAAGCGCGAGAACAATGCCGAGGAATGCGCGCCATACGCTCATAACCGCGCTGTCGTCGGAGGATACAAAGGCGTAGCCTATTACGGTAGTGCCCGAGGTTATGGGCTTTGCGACAACAAGGCGCTGCTCGGTGTAAAAGCCGCCGAGTGTGGTGCTGCGGTCAAGGTAATTATCCGCCTTTAGGGTGGTGATTACGGTGGAGTCAAGCTGCTTTCCGACATGCTCGCAGTAGGGCATAAGGTCGGAGCAGGACAGAACAAGACCGTCCTGGTCGCAGATGAAGATGTGACTTTTCGTGCTGTTGGCGATGGGGCTGATGGTCATTCGCAGGCTCCAGCTTGAAAGCGACTGCTCGCGGCTTAATGCCGAGGCAGCGCGCACGACCTCGTCGGCACTTGCGCTCATGCTCGCGCGGGTGTTGTTGATGAGGTAGCTTTTGCCGAGGAAGAAAAACGAGGTGCCAAGCAGTATAAAGCTGCAGAAAACCAATGCCGCAGTTGCCAGAAAGTTTCTTAAGTAAATACTTTTCATTTATCTTGCGACTTCAAACTTGTAGCCGACACCCCATACGGTCTGCAGTGACCACTGCTCGGAAACGCCCTCAAGCTTTTCGCGCAGGCGCTTGATGTGGACATCGACGGTGCGGGAGTCGCCGAAATAGTCAAAGCCCCATACCTCGTCGAGAAGCTGGTTGCGTGTGAATACGATGTTGGGAGAAGCTGCAAGGTGGTAAAGAAGCTCCATCTCTTTGGGAGGAGTATCTACCTTTGTACCGTTTACAATCAGCTCGTAGGAGTCGAGATTGACAATGAGCTTGTCGTAGCTGAGCTTCTTCTCCTTGGGAGTGTCCTCAACCTCGGTGCGGCGCATAACCGCGTGGATGCGGGCGAGCAGTTCCTTAATCTCGAAGGGCTTTGTGACATAGTCATCAGCGCCCGAGTCAAGACCCGTTACCTTGTCTGAGGTTTCGCCCTTTGCGGTGAGCATAATAATGGGGACAGAGGAGGTCTTGCGGATTTCGCGGCAGACCTGAATACCGTCCATTACGGGCATCATAACATCGAGCAGAACGAGGTCGGGGTTAAGCTCATTGAACATGGCAATGCCTTTGCCGCCGTCATATGCGATGCTGACATTGAAGCCGTCCTTTTCAAGATAGAGCATCAGAAGCTCTGCAATATTGGCGTCGTCTTCGACAACGAGGGCTTTTTTATTCATAGTATTTCCCCCTTAGGTATACTTTTAATTATAATTATACATATAATCAGATTATACATCAAGCAAAAGTCTATTAGTTAATAAAGTGTAAAAACAATCAGATGAACCGCCCAGCGAAGTTTATCGTTTACAAGAACGGAAAATTACAGTATTATCTATATAACCCTTCGGCGACAGAGCCGATGGCTGATAAAGGAGTTAGAAAAATGAACAATAATTTTGAACTGTGTGTACCCTGCCTTTTGGGTCTTGAGGGCCCCATTGCCGATGAGCTGAAAAGAATGAAGCTCGACAATGTCCGCTCGGAAAACGGCAGAGTATATTTTTCGGGCGGTGCCGAGGCAATCGCAAAGGCAAATGTCAATCTTAGAGTAGGCGAGCGCGTGCTTGTTGAGCTCGGACGCTTTGAGGCAAACACCTTCGATGAGCTTTTTGAAAGGACAAAGGCGCTTCCGTGGGAAATGCTCATTCCGCGTGATGCGGCATTCCCCGTCAAGGGCTACAGCCTAAACTCAAAGCTGTTTTCGGTATCCGACTGTCAGAAGATAATCAAGAAGGCTGTTGTTGAGCGCCTTAAGAGCGTTTACGGCATCGAGTGGTTTGACGAAACCGCCGAAACCTATCAGATACAGTTTTCCATTATGAAGGATGTCGCATCACTGTGCATCGACACCTCGGGCGCAGGTCTGCACAAGCGCGGCTACCGTCCTGCGCACAATGCAGCACCCCTCAAGGAAACAATGGCGGCAGCAATGGTAAGTCTTTCGCGCTATCGCGGCAGGGAGGACTTCTGCGACCCGTTCTGCGGCAGCGGCACAATTCCCATCGAGGCGGCACTCATAGCCAAAAACCGCGCACCCGGCTTGAGCCGCAGCTTTTCTGCAATGAACTGGCGCAGTCTTGACCAGAGTGTGTGGACCAAGGTGCGCGAGGAGGCGAGGTCGAGAGAATTCAACGGTGATTACCGCATCGTAGGCTCGGATATTGACCCCAACGCACTCGCAATCGCAAGAGAAAACGCAGAGCGCGCAGGTGTTGCGGATATTGTCCGCTTTGAAAAGGCAGACGCAACCAAGTTCAGTCGCGTAACCGAAAGCGGCATCATCGTCACAAATCCGCCCTACGGCGAGCGCATCATGGAAAAGCAGGAGGCTGAAATGCTCTACCGAGGCTTCGGCGAGGCATGGCGCGCAACCGAGAACTGGAAGCTCTACCTGCTGTCATCACACACCGAGTTTGAGCGCACCTTCGGCAAAACCGCCGACAAGAAGCGCAAACTGTATAACGGTATGATAAAGTGCGACCTGTTCATGTATATTAAGTGAAACTCGCGTCGAAAATTATATAAAAGTTTTTCCTAATTTGCTATTGCAAAATTTGAAAAATGTGCTATTATAATAATCGAATTAGCACTCAAGACAAACGAGTGCTAATTCGATTGAACTTTTATGAATAACTATTGGAGGTAACATATATGAAGCTGAAGCCTTTGGCAGACAGAGTAGTGCTTGTCCAGCGCGCAGCAGAGGAGAAGACCCAGAGCGGCATCTTCCTTACCGCATCCGCTCAGGAAAAGCCCGAGATTTATGAAGTAGTTGAAGTAGGCCCCGGCGGCATCGTTGACGGCAACGAGGTCAAGATGGAGGTCAAGGTCGGCGACAAGGTTCTCGTCGGCAAGTACAGCGGCAGCAAGATAAAGCTCGACGATACCGATTACACTATCGTCCGTCAGAACGACATTCTTGCAATAGTTGAGTAAGCAAACGGAGGTAATACCATGGCAAAACAGATTATTTTCGGCGAAGAGGCACGCAAGGCAATTGAGCGCGGCGTAAATCAGCTTGCAGATACAGTTAAAATCACCCTCGGCCCCAAGGGACGCAATGTAGTGCTCGACAAGAAGTTCGGCGCACCCCTCATCACCAATGACGGTGTAACAATCGCAAAGGAAATCGAGCTTGAGGACCCGTTTGAGAACATGGGCGCTCAGCTTATCAAGGAAGTATCCACCAAGACCAACGATGTCGCAGGCGACGGTACCACCAGCGCAACAGTTCTTGCTCAGGCAATGATTAACGAGGGCCTTAAGAACCTCGCAGCAGGCGCAAATCCCATGACCATGAAGCGCGGCATCAAGAAGGCAACCGAGGCAGCAGTAGACGCAATCCGCGCAAACTCCCAGCCCGTATCCGGCTCCGGCGATATTGCACGCGTAGGCGCAATTTCCTCCGGCGACGAGGTCATCGGCTCTCTGATTGCAGAGGCAATGGATAAGGTCTCCCAGAACGGCGTTATCACCATCGAGGAGTCCAAGACCGCAGAGACCTACAGCGAGGTCGTTGAGGGTATGCAGTTTGACCGCGGCTACCTGTCCCCGTATCTTGCAACCGATACCGAGAAGATGGAAGCAGTCCTCGACGACGCTCTCATTCTCATTACCGATAAGAAGGTTACCAACATTCAGGAAATCCTGCCCCTGCTCGAGCAGATAGTCAAGGCAGGCAGAAAGCTGCTCATCGTTGCAGAGGATGTTGAGGGCGAAGCTCTTGCAACCATCATTCTCAACAAGCTGCGCGGCACCTTCACCTGCGTATGCGTCAAGGCACCCGGCTTCGGCGATCGCCGCAAGGAAATGCTTCAGGATATCGCAGTCCTCACCGGAGGTCAGGTAGTTTCCGCAGACCTCGGCATGGAGCTTAAGGGTACCGACATCAATATGCTCGGTCAGGCACGTCAGGTCAAGGTTACCAAGGAAAACACCGTCATCGTTGGCGGCGCAGGTGCAGGTGAGGATATCAAGGCACGCATCGCACAGATTTCCGCACAGATTGAAACCACTACCTCTGAGTACGACAGAGAAAAGCTGCAGGAGCGCCTTGCAAAGCTCGCAGGCGGCGTAGCAGTCATCAAGGTCGGCGCAGCAACCGAGACCGAGATGAAAGAAAAGAAGCTCCGCATCGAAGACGCACTCAACGCAACTCGCGCAGCAGTTGAAGAGGGCATCGTAGCAGGCGGCGGCAGCGCATATGTTGCAGCCTCCAAGGCAGCAGACGCACTCGTTGCAACCCTCGACGGCGACGAAAAGACCGGCGCAGCAATGATTGCAAAGGCACTCAAGGCTCCCATCATGCAGATTGCAGCAAACGCAGGTCTGCAGGGCGCTGTTATCCTCGATAAGATTTACAACAGCGAAGAGGCAGCCTTCGGCTATGACGCAGCAAACGATGTATACGGCAATATGCTCAAGATGGGCATCATCGACCCGACCAAGGTCTGCCGCAGCGCACTCGAGAATGCATCCTCCGTTGCATCTATGGTCCTCACCACCGAGAGCCTCGTAACCGATATTCCCACTCCTCCCGCACCCGTCGCACCCGCAGGCGATATGGGTATGTACTAAGTCGGTACCCCCACAGATAGCAAAAAGCTCACTGCATTTGCAGTGAGCTTTTTTGTTTACTGTTTCTGATTTTTGAAGGCGTCAGTTTCAATCTGGAACGGCAGCAGATAGTCGCGCACAAGCTCGGGCCACATAAGGAAGTAGCTGCCGAAGGGATTTATAACTGCGTGGCAGTTGTTGTCAACAAGCATATGGAAGTACTGATTCGGCTGCAGCAGAACAGCATCGGCATTGTCCATCAGCTTGCCGAATTCATCACGGTCGGTGAAGATGGGGATGAACACCTGACCGCCGGTTGACAGAGTAACAAAGCGCAGATTGTTAGTCTGGCTTATGTCGCTGCCCTTCTGCACAGCAAAGTACAGAGGAGTTCTTGCCAGCTGCTCTATAATCATTGACAGAGTTGCTTTATCCTGACCGTTGGATTCGTTGTATTTTTTGATGAGCGCCTTAATGCTGTTGCGCGAAACCTGCGCAGCCTGCTCGGGACTGAATTCGCCTTTTGCCATAGCTTTTATCCTCGCAATAATTATTTTGATGCGGCTATTATATCACGCAAAACAAAAAATGTCTATGCAAGGCAATTTTTAAATAAAAATTGCTTGTTTTGCT
>JAZULF010000182.1:0-3353 GCA_045643645.1 Oscillospiraceae bacterium | reverse complement strand
TATCTGCCTGAGCATGTTGGCATCAAGCCCGAGCTTGCAGATGAAATGCTCACTATCTCCGCAGCAATCCGCAACAGACTTACGCTTGTACGTATGCTCCGTGTTCTCGATTTCGGTGAATAATTGAAAAAACTAAATGCCCGTCATGATGACGGGCATTTTTATTACTCTATTTCTCTGTACATTGCAGGTGCTTCATCTTTTTTCGCAGTTTCGTTTACTGCAAGCACCTCAACCTTGAGTGTGCGCTGACCGAATGCAATTTCTATTACATCGCCTACCTTGACCTGATAGCTTGCCTTTACCTGTCGTCCGTTAACGCTCACGCGTTCACCGTCGCAGGCCTCGTTTGCTACCGTTCTGCGCTTTATAAGGCGGGATACCTTAAGATATTTATCAAGTCTCATTGCTTTACCTCTGTTGATATAAAAAACAGCCGACGAGATATCGTCGGCTGTAATACTCAGAAATTACTTTGCAACTTCGTCCTTCAGAGCCTTGCCTGCCTTGAAGAAGGGAACCTTGGTTGCGGGAATCTCGATTTCTTCGCGGGTCTTGGGGTTACGGCCAATGCGAACGCCGCGCTCCTTGACATCAAATACGCCGAAGCCAACCATCTGTACCTTTTCGCCGGATACCAGAGTCTCTACGATAGTATCAAAAGCGGCGTTGACAGCCTTTTCGGAATCCTTCTTGGAAAGACCGGTCTTTTCTGCAACAGCTGCGATAAGTTCTGCCTTATTCATGTGTAATCCTCCTAAAATTTATGCTTGTGTTTATATATAACCCGTACTCACCGTATAGCTTTCGGGCTATCTGCTTACTTTTGCGAAAGCGCATTGAAAATCTACCACATTTTGCATCGTTAATCAAGTGTTTTTTTCAAAAAAGCCTTAAGATTTCAGACTTTTTTTCATTTTCACTTCATATGCAGAAGTTTCGCGATTTTTTCGCCTTTGGGAATAAGCTTCATATCCTCGGCGGTGATACCTCGAAGCATAATGATTGCCGCAAAGTATACGAGCATTGCAGCTGCAACCGCTGCGCAGAGGCAGATTGTCATTGTGAGTCTGCTGTCGGGCGCGATGAACATTCCGCAGAGATTGTATGCGCCCCATGCTGTTACGCCCATAATTGCGCTTGCAAGTGTGGGACGGGCAAAAATCTTCACGATGTTCGGGCGCATATCCTTACCCGTGCACATAAAGATGTAGTTGAGTACGCACATCGTGAGGTAGCAGCTTATTGTGCCGATAGGTGCGCCTACAATGTTTATCTCAGGTATTGCAACCAGGAACCAGTTAACTGCTATTTTAACCAGACCGCCTGCAATTATTGAATACATTGTGAGCTTTTCGCGTCCCTGCGCCTGCAGGATTGCGGTAGTCATCAGCGAGAAGCAAACGAAGAACGATGCTATACCGAGCAGGCACAGCAGCATAGGTCCTGACTCGTGACTGTCAACATAGACGACATTCATAATGGGATAAGCCATTACGGCAAGTCCTACCGCCATAGGCAGCGCAAGTGCGGTTGAGATACGCAGAGAGTCCTCCGCGACCTTGGAGGCATCCTTGAAGCTCTTTGCTGCAATAAACGCAGCAATTGCGGGAACAACGGAGATTGTAAGTGGGGTTATGAAGGCTGCGGGGACATTGAACAGAGTCTGGGCAGCACCGTACACACCGTAAAGCACCTTCGCCTCCTGATATGTAAAGCCTGCTGCCTCCTGGAGTCTGCCCATGCACAGACTTGAGTCTATGAGGTTTATAAACGAAAGAACAATTGAGCCGAGTGCAATGGGGATACCGATACGAAGCAGATTCTTGAAAATCTCGCCGCGTTCATCGGGTATATCGGGCTCGGCTATCGTATCATCGGAGTAATTGCGCTTTTTGTAGATAATCATATAGGCAAGGCACACCGCCGAGCCTACCGTAACGCCGAAGATTGCACCCGCGGATGCCTCGGGCTTACCGAAGCCTGCATGCATCATCCACCATGCAAGTGCAAGTCCTACAACGACCTTTGCAAGCACCTCGATTACCTGTCCGACCGTTGTCGGTATCATATTCTCGTGTCCCTGGCAGAAGCCGCGGTAGGACGAGATAAGGCACACCAGAAGCACTGATGGTGAAAGCACCTTAATACTCAGTGCTGTGTCGGGGTTATTGAGTCTTGCCGCAAGCCACTCGGGGAAGAAGAACATTATTGCACTGCTGACAAAGCCGAGCACAAAGAATGTTACCCATGCAACCGAGAAGGTGCGTCTTGCCTGCATAGGTCTTCCGTTTGTGCGTGCCTCGGATATCATTCTCGACAGCGCAACGGGCAGACCTGCGGTTGCAAGCATCAGAAACAGGCTGAAAACATTGTAAGCCGACAGAAACAGCGCATATCCGTCATCGCCAATCATATTCTTGATGGGAATCTTATAGATTGCGCCGAGGATTTTCATTATGATAACACCTGCGGTCAGAATTGCCGCACCGTGCAGATAGTTTTGTTCTTTAGACTTAGCCACGGGCTATCCCCCTAAAATGCTGATTTTGAGCTTAGAGTAATATATACCATAAATGTAAATAAATCAAGGGAATTGTGTTCATTCCCTTGATTTATCAACGGTTTTATATTACTTTCTCATAAACTTCAGTACCGCGACCTGCTGAGGTGTGCTGCGGTCAATTTCAATTGTATCCGTGTCATAAAAACGCACTATCGGCAGGGGCATATACTGGTCGGTGAAGGCATTTACCCTCTCCATTCTGCGGCTGCCGCAGCCGTCATGCGCATAGTGCATGGGTATAACGACATTCGCAAAAATCTCATCGGCAAGCTGCTTTGTCTTGTCGCTGGGCATTGCTCTGAAGCCGCCTGCATTTATCATAAGTACATCCGCGCCGAAAAGCTCAGCCTTCTCATTATCGGTTAGAATGCTGCCCATATCGCCCATGTGAACAATTTTATAGCCGTCCCAATTTAGTATATGGATTTTGTTCTTACCGCGCAGAGAGCCCCAGCTTGTGTCATGGAAGGCATCAATTATTGAAAGCTCGTAGGGGCAGGTCTTAGATGTGCCGGAGAGCTTAACGCCCTCGCGGTAGCTGTGACCGCGGTGGTCATGGCTGCAAAGCACCGCATCAGCCTCAACTGAAAGCGGAGGGTAATTTGCATTGGTGAGGTCATACGGGTCAATAACCACGCTGTAGCCCTCGTGGGATATTTTAAAGCAGGAATGTCCAAGCCATTGAATTTTCATTTGTTTCTCCGTTCAGTTTGTTATTGAAGCCATTTTACATTTTTGCATTTACAATGTCAAATGCACCTGCAACAAATAAAAAATATTCCGGGCA
>JAZULF010000181.1:0-3550 GCA_045643645.1 Oscillospiraceae bacterium | reverse complement strand
TAACCGAGCGCTTACGGGCGAGATTAACGGCAACATCATAGGTTTTCTCAGTAATTTGTCGAGGTCGTAATCATTGAGATAAATGATCTTTCTTACCTGCCCGCTGGTGTACTTTTGGTAGTAATACCCTGCTTTCTGACATCTTTTGGGAGTAATACAGCATTGAAGGACTTGTATTCTGATAGAATACAAGTTCTTTTTCTATCAGCCGGATTTATGTGCTATAATAAAAAACAAAAAACCTGAATTTTACTCTTGACTCGTCCCTTAGGGGATAGAATAGAGTGTCAGATGCGGAAAGGAGATTTGAAATATGTTTAAGATTAGTGAGTTTTCCAAGCTGTCGCATCTGACTGTCAAAGCGCTGAGGTTTTACGAAAAGGAAGGCCTTCTGAAGCCTGCTGCCGTTGACGAATGGAGCAATTACAGGTTTTATGAAACCTCTCAGCTTGAAGCTGCCGCGAAAATCAAATCATACAGGCAGCTTGGTTTGTCAATCGAGGAAATCAAGACCGTTTTTTCGGGTGCGGATGTGAAGGAGATACTGCAGGATAAAATCGTATCTCTGACGAAAGAAAAAGAACATATTGAATCCCGTCTTTCCATAATCAATTCAATTCTGGAGGACAAAGAAATGAAATATCAGGTAACGGAAAAGGTAATTCCCGAGAAGATTGTTTATTCCGCCGAGACCGTTTTAAAGACCTATTCCGACTGTATGCAGTGGATTCCGTCTGTTGGTCAGGAGTGCCTCGCGCTTAACCCTGACATCAAGTGCACTGAGCCGCCTTACGAGTTCTGTGAGTATCTCGACGGCGAGCACAGAGAAACCGACATCCGTATCAGACACAACGAGGCAGTAACCGCTTTTGGAAATGAGAACGAGCACATCAAGTTCAAAACCCTTCCCGAAACAAAGGTGCTGAGCATTTACCACAAGGGTGCATATGACAACATAGGCGAGGCATACGCGTTCCTTATGAAATACGCAGAGCAGAACGGCTACACACCGTGCGGACTTGCACGCGAATGCTACATTGACGGAATCTGGAACAAAGAGTCTGTTGAAGAATGGCTGACCGAGATTCAGCTTCCTATTGAGTAATCAATCCAACCTGCACAAAAGCCGCTGATTTCATCGAAATCAGCGGCTTTTCCATTCGTTATCACTTTTCAAAAAAGCTCATTATGCGTTCCTTGTAGTCCGGTGCTTCGTCGTATGCAGCATGGCTGTAGCCTGAGTACATATACAGCTCGCAGCCGAGCTTTTCGGCAATTTCAATGCTCCCTGCAGGAGAAAGCGTCATATCCTTCCACGAACCGATTACGAGCACGGGGCAGCTGATTTTGTCGAGCTTATCGTAGCTGTTCATATTCAGCAGCGCATTCATCATTATGGAAAAACAATGCAGCTCTTCAGCCGTGCCGTCGCTCTCCATTGCTTTGAAAGCATCCTTAAACTGCTCGTAGTAAGCCTCGGAATATACCTTTTTGAACATATTGCGATTGAAGGCAACAACATCGCCCGCGTCAGCCAGCTGCTTCCACTCGTTCAGGGTTGCGCGGCTGATTTCATTATTTCTCGGCATTGTTGAGCCGAGCACCAGCTTATGTACAAGCTCTGGATTATTAATGGCAACATACTGAGCTATCATACCGCCCATAGAGCAGCCGAGTATATCAGCCTGCTCAATTCCAAGCTCCTTCATAGTCTGAGCAACATTGCCTGCCATCTCCTCAATGCTGTATTCCTTCTGCCAGTTGCTGCTGCAGTCAAAGACATAGACTGTGTATTTTTCGGTAAAGCCCGCATAGGCTGCAGCTACTGCATCTGCTGAAAGCGTAACGCTTTTATGGCTTGCGCCGGGAAGGATTACAAAGGTTTTTTCGCCGTTACCAAAGGAAAAATAATTCATTTAAAAATCCTCTTTCTTAACTGTCTGAATTTCGATGGGTTCTGTGGGAGGCTTGATTGCCTTGTCCTCTGCGGGCTTCTGCCCCCATGCGATAAGTATTATCGCTGCAGCCACCAGAATGAATATCACCGCTATTAATATCGCACGGCTTTTATCTTTCATCGCTAATCTCCGTTCAATTTGATATCTGCACAGATAATACACCCCATTGAAGCGCTTGTCCATAGCTGCCCCTTGCCTTTTGCCGCGTAAGAGTCTATAATATCAACGCAAAATGTATTGATAAAGGGATATTGAATATGAATCTTATCTGTAAAATCCTCAGGCAGGACCCCGACACCCGTGAGGGCATTATCGCAGGCACCTCGGGGCTCGGCATAATCGTAAACCTGCTTGTCGCGGCAATGAAGGTTGTCCTCGGTCTGTTGGCGTCATCAATCGCAATCGTGTCCGAGGGCGTTAACAATGCCTCCGACGCGCTGACCTCCGTGCTTACCTTGGTCGGCACAAAGCTTGCGGGCAAGAAGCCCGACGAAAAGCATCCGTTCGGCTACGGTCGCATTGAGTATCTGACAAGCCTCATAATTGCAATTCTGATAATCATAACCGGTGTTGAGATGCTCACAAGCGCAGTTGAGCGCATATTCAACCCTGTGGAGATGGATATCTCCTATGTCGCGCTGATTGCCGTTGCGCTGTCTGCCGTAGTCAAGTTCTTCCTCGGTGTTTACACCATAAAGATGGGCAAGAAGGCTGACTCGGGCGCACTCGTTGCCGTCGGTCTTGACTGCCGCAACGACTCTTATGTTTCAATAATCACCATTGCCTCGGCAATCGTCTTTATCGTGTTCCACTTCTCCATCGACGCATATGTCGGCATTTTCACTTCCCTGCTCATTCTCAAGGCAGGTCTTGAGGTGCTCAAGGACACAATATCCGAGCTGCTCGGCAGACCCGGCGAGGCAGAGCTTGCGGAAAGGCTTTACCGCGAGATTCGCAGCACCGAGGGCGTGTACAATGCCGTTGATATGATGCTGCACAACTACGGTCCCGAGGCATACTCAGGCTCTGTGAACATTGAAATCGACCACAGCAAAACCGTCGGCGAGGTTTATCAGTTCATACACGAGCTGCAGCTTCGCATTATGCACGAGTACAATGTAACCATGGTATTCGGCATCTATGCCGTTGACAATGACCATGAGGAAGCAAAACAGGCGCGCATAACCGTCAGCAATTTTGTAAAGTCGCACGAAAATGTCAAGAGCTTCCACGCCGTTTATTTCGACCACAACACCGACAAGCTGTACTGTGACCTCATAGTCGACTACAAGCTGAAGGATTGGGATAAGCTGCGTAAGGACTTCACGGCATATATGGCTGAGCATTACCCCGACAAAGAGCTTGAGCTTGTTATCGAAACCGAATATGTCTGATAGAATTAAAACAGCCTCTGAACAAAAGTTCAGAGGCTGTTTTTGTTTTCTTAAATGTTTTTGAAGATTGTCAGAATATTCTGACCGTTTTCGTACTTGTACCTTACATCGTCCATGGTGTTCTTGACCATATAGATGCCCAGGCCGCCGATATTGCGCTCGTCGGCAGAGAGTGTTACATCGGGGTCCTGATTTGTC
>JAZULF010000180.1:0-6291 GCA_045643645.1 Oscillospiraceae bacterium | reverse complement strand
TCCAGCTTGCCGATAAGACCTACTTTATAATTAAGCTCTGACATTTTCTCAGCCCTCCTCTTCTTTCTTCATTTCCGCAAGAGTGATTGATGCCATCTTGTCGCCGCTGAATATAGCGGAGTTATAGCCGTCACCGCGGATACTGGATGCGCCAACGAACTTGAGTCCCTTGACGGGGAACTCGGTACCGAGCATCATCATTCTGGGCATCATATTGTCCCAATCCTTCAGCTCATAGCCGTAGGCTGCGCCCTGAGGAACATTTACATAGTTGCACATGGTCCAGGGAGTTGCAATTTCTATTTCCTCGATGTAGGGGGTAATTACATAGCCGGTGCGCTCCTCGAAGAGCTTTATGAGCTTTGCAGCCAGCTCCTGCTTGGTCTTGACATAGTCCTCCTGCGAAACATTTGCCCAGTCATCATCCATAAAGGTGCTGGTGAGGGAAATTACGCAGGTGCCCTCAGGCGAGAAATCGGGATTAACGACATTATAGCAGACGGAAACCTGATTGCAGTTGGTTTCAATGGTCTTGCCGTCGTTATACTCTTTAACCGTATCAGCCGAGGTGGGCAGGAAGATGGTGTAGTCGTGAATGCCGAGCTCTTCTGCAGTCTTATCAAGACCCATATAAACTACGAACATTCGTGCGGAATAGGTACGGGCATTTGCGAGCTTGACCATACGCTCGGGAACTACCTCGGGAGGACACATGGTTGCATAAACCATGGTGGGGTTACCGTTGCAGAGGATGTGCTTTGTTTCGACAGTGCCTCTGTCAGTCTGAACGCCGCAAACAGCCTTTTCATCATCAAAGAGAATCTTCTCTGCAGTGCAGTTGAACCATGCCTCGCCGCCCATTGCGCGGAAGCGCTCGAGCATACCGGTGGTAAGCTGATGGCTGGTCTTTGCGGGAATCCATGCGCCGTGGTTTACATACAGCCACAGCATATTTACATACTGAAGGAAGGAAACATGGTCCGCGTCAACACCCAGATAGCCCCAATAGGTGTTCATGATGTCCTGAGCAAGAGGCGGCATCTTCATGGCCTTGAATACCTTGTTTACCGGATAGCTGCCCAGACGCAGGAAGTTGGGGAAATGCTCCTGCATATACTTGGGGTCGGTCTTGCCGTTAACGCTGAGGGAGTAATCGCCTGCCTCGTGGAATTCGGTACCCAAATCAAAAATGTCCTGAATTGACTTTCTGCATCCGGGAACATACTCTTCCATTGCATCAACAAATGCCTCAACACTGCAGGGCAGTGTTGCATCAATATGTGTCTTGCCGTCGCTGGCGGTGGTGATTACGCGGAAGTTATCGGGAACCATGAGCCAGTCGCCTTCGGTGCCGAAGGTGTCTACAACGGTTTTGCGGCATCCGCCCGGATTCTCGGCGGTACCCCATTCACATATCTCGTGCAGAGCGGTTTCGAACTCGAAACGGCCTCTGCGGAAGCTGGAGGCACATCCTCCGGGGAGATTGTGGCGCTCAATAAGGAGCGTCTTCTTGCCGGCATAAGCCATTCTGCAGGCTGCTGCCAGACCGCCGTTACCTGCGCCGATAACAACGGCATCATACTTTGGCATATCAATTCCTCCTTGTTTTTTGTGGTGTTACCACAGTATTATAAGTCAATACTATTCTCTCCCTTGGGTGCTTGTCAACGCAAACAGACTTCCCCTCTTGAATTTCAGCAGTTTCTGTAATGCGGTGCCTTGACAATTATATAAATTGTCAATATAATAACACTATAGGGTGCTGGTAATACCAGGAGCATTTTAGATAATATTGCAAGCGAGGGCTACACATGGGCTTCACAAAGATAACTACACTGTCACTTACCGACCTTTTTGTTCAGCAGATTGAAAATATGATACTCGCAGGAGAGCTTTCTATCGGCGAGCAGCTGCCTCCCGCAAGAGAGCTTTCCACCAAAATGGGCGTGTCCCGTCCCGTAATCTCCGCAGGCTTGGTCGAGCTTGAAAAGCTGGGCTTTGTTGAGGTGCGCCCCAGGCAGGGTGTGTTTGTGTGCGACTACCGACGCCGCGGCACAATGGAAACGCTTGTGGCGATAATGCGCTATAACGGCGGCGCTCTGAGAAAAAACGAGGTACGCTCGCTCTTCGAAACCCGTGATGCCATGGAGTGTCTGTGTCTTAGGCTGGTCATCGAAAAGGCAAGCATCGAAGACCTCGAGGCACTGTCCCCTATTTTGGACAAGCTCAAGGACGCTACCGACAGTGAGTCAGCGGCTGAGCTGGTATTCAGCTTCCATCATGAGCTGGCTGTGCTCAGCGGAAATGTGCTGATGCCCCTGCTGTATCATTCGTTCAAGCCTCAGGGACTCTATCTGTGGAGTATGTACTGCAAGCGCAAAGGCATACAGAATATGTACGAGCTGAAGCTCGGACTCTACTCATCGCTTCTTAACAGAGATGCAGACAAGGCATTGGAGATGACGCATCTCATTATGGAAAAAGCAATTGAGGAGCTAAATTTCTACGGCGCATAAATGTGTTGCGTAATATTGGCTTCGGGTCGGCTGACCCGGAGCTTTTTCTATGGCTTTCAGAGCACCGGTATGGTATAATCAGAATTGCAAAGATAAAAACGCACCGTGTGCCAACGCACACCAGAGCCGGTAGGTAGCCCGGCCGTCACGAGTAATCGTGGTAAGTAACCTGCCCCTCCGGGTTGTCCGTTCTTTGCTCATTTCAATCAGCAAGGAGGGATTGTCATGGGCGAAGTACAAGTAAAGCTGACCGTGCTTTTCGAGGCGCCGTTCTGGATAGGGCTATTCGAGCGGTATGAAGACGGCAAATTATCCGTATCCAAGGTAACCTTCGGCGCGGAGCCAAAGGATTACGATGTGTACGAATTTGTCTTGAAGCACTATTTCAGCTTGAAGTTCAGCCCCGCTGTGGCAGCTGTTGTAAGGGAAACACGCACAAACCCCAAAAGGATGCAGCGAGATATTAAAAAGGCGGTCGGAAACACCGGAATCGGAACTAAATCGCAGCAGGCATTGAAATTACAGCAGGAGCAGAATAAACAAGAGCGCAAAGTCAAAAGCCGTGAGCAGAAGCTTGCGGAGGCAGAGCGTAGGTTTAATCTGAAACAGCAAAAGAAAAAAGAGAAGCACAGGGGCAGATAATGCCCCTGTGCTTCTCGCACATGCAATTGCCTGCCGTATTTTGCGTTATTAGCGAACACCTTGTCCTTTATCTTCCCGATTATGCTTGTGACCTTGAATTTTCGATTTATATATTTTACAATGTATTTATAGCTACTTAGTATAAACAATTCAGTAAACTCAGGAGAAGGAAAAAAATGAACAGAAAGCTCATAAGCATTTTGCTTGTCATTGTCATGATTGTTGGGCTGTTCCCTATGGCAGCTTTTGCTGATGATGTTGACAACACAAGTGCGGCAGAGGAAACGGTTACCGAAACCGTTTACGCCGAGAGTCCCTATACCCCCGGTCCGAAGGGCAATCAGGATGTTGCCGTTATGGTTTACGGCAAAAGCATTGCAGATGCAGTATATAAGACCAACTACGGCTTTAAGGATTTCGTAAATGCTCTGAAATCCGAGCTCCAGGGTGTTCTTGCAAATGAGAAGCTGCCCGATGTCGAACTGTATCTGGTAAACGACCAGGGTCAGGAATACAAGCTCACGAAAAACGCTGTTAAGGATGCGGCATTTCTGTCCTCCTTCCAGTATCACGCAAGCGGAATCCTCGGCTGGACTGAATATGTATTTGACTTTGTTAAGGATGTATTCGGCTGGCTCGTATCAGGCATTGATACTATAGGCGAGTTTTATAAAATCTACGGTGTAAATGACATCCCCGGAGGCGACTACACTCTGGAAGTCCGCGAAATCAAGGGAGAGGGCTACACTCTTTATCAGCCCGAAAGCGGAAGCACACGCGTGCATGTCGGCAATTCCCATGTAAACTATGTCGGCTATGACCAGTCGCTGGGTGACTACACCTTCAACATCAGCATTGACCTCTGGCTATTTGAAATAGATGTTGATGTGTTCTCTGTCAGATTCAGTATGCCCGGTGTATTCATGGATACGGTCGAGCCCGGCTTCTCGTTCCGTTCTGCAGACACGGGCGGCAATGCATTGCCCGGAACGGAGTTCCTTCTCGTAAACCGCGACGAGGTTGAGAAGATTGTAAAGGCATCCATAGCAATGGGCAAGGATACCTTCACTAACGCAATGAACCTTGTCGGAACTGAAGGCTTCACCTGGGAGGAACTGAGTATTCTTAACAAGGACCTGCTTGTGTGGGATGAGGATGCACAGCAAATCAGCTTCAACGACAAGCAAGCATACAAGCTCCTATGCACCTATTGGGGTCTGGTAGAGGCTTCGGCAATGATGCCGCTGACCGACTTCCTCAGTGACGAAACCGATATCCGTCTGCCTGCAATTCTCAAGGCTACTGCAGACGAAGACGGCATTGTAAGCTTTACCGAGGACAGTAATGTAACGCTTATATGGTCTATGAAGATTCTCATGAAGCTCGGCAATGTAGTACTCACCGAGGCGGAAGATATTGAGCTTCTTGACGGCGTATTCGAGAATCCCGAGACCGAAGCAATTGTAAATCTCGTCCTTGCTGTTGCGAAGTTTGCCACCGAGCGCGGCGGACAGTACTGGGACGAAAACGGTGAATTCGTTGACGGCTTCGTTAATGACTGGATTTACCCGATTCTGCAGAATGATAATGTTATGGAATACGCCAAGGATATCCTCGAATGGGCTACCGGTGGAAACCTCTCCGAAGCAGAGCAGAATCTGCTGAACCTGCTTCCCACTCACGCCATCCTCACGCCCAAGATGCCCGGCGGACATTATATTATGCTCGAGACCCGCACCCCCGACGGCTTTATCCACAGTCCGCTGTACTACACCATTAATGTGGTATGGAACACCGAAAGTCAGGATGTCCGTGACTGGTGCTATGTAACGGTTGGCAACATCGGTATAGTTCTCCCGTACTATGCCGAAGAGTACTACACCTACCTGAGAGAGTTTGACCTTGCGAAGTCTGCAGACGGAATCATCAGCGAGATTACCGACGGCAAGATTAACAGCATCATTGAGGACACTCTTTCCGGCAACACCGATGTAACCGCAGTGGCTATTGCATATCAGAGCCACATCATATACACCTATATGGGCGGCGATAAGGTCTACGGCTCCGAGCTTGAGCTTGCACAGGACCTCACAAAGTATCTGTACGCATACGGCCGCACAGCTCAGAATCTGACGCAGTTCACAAATAAAGTTATCAAGGAAGCGAAGGGCGTTATAACAAGTGAGATAACCGAGAATTGGACATTCTACAGCTACTCTACCAGTCTGCGCACCAATATTGCGCTCTCCGTACAGGCTGTTATGAAGGGCATTGCCGAAAGCATCGACACCACCGGCAACAACAAAATCACCGGAGCTGCAAAGAAAATCGTAGAGACTGTTGCTGACAGCATAGACACCTCCAACCACATTTCTGACCAGACAACAGAGCTCAAGAACAATATAGAGAATACTGTTAAGACCGCAGCCACCGCCGTTGGAAAGGCCGCTCTCAGTGCAGGTATGCAGGCAGGCAAGGCAATACTGAAGTGGATTGTTAAAGTAAGCTGAACACTTTATCAGGCTGTTTCAAACAGCTCATAAACGAAGAATTCTCTGCAATATAAATGTTGGGGTAGCCATCCGAAAAAGGATGAGCTACACCCAACATTTTTTATAAGCAAGAAAGCACACTGGGATGCGGGTTTCCGTGTTCTATAGTTTGACCCGCCTTAAGCAGTTAGAAAACGCCCGCTCCGAGTCGTTTGATTCGGGACATTTTTATGGTGTTTTGAACGAGCCTGTGGTATAGTTTGAGATGACAAAAATAGTTTCCGCATAAATTCACGGTAGTAAGGCAGTAGTAAGAAGTGCCCCGTTTTACTACGATTTTACTACGATTGCTTGCTCTGACTTGCCGTATTTTGCCCTGTTTTGCCATATCGGCTCTGTCACGGAGTAGTAAACAGGCGAAAATTTACCCTCGCAAATCGGGGCAAAGCGGGGCTTTACGCAAGCTTTAGGAAGGACTTTGGAATATGACAAAAATACTTTTCGTTTGCCACGGCAATATATGCCGCAGTCCGATGGCGGAGTTTGTCTTTCTCGACATGCTTAAAAAGCGGCACCTTGACTCGGACTTTGTTGTAAACTCAGCGGCGACAAGCACCGAGGAAATCGGCAACCCCGTGCAT
>JAZULF010000179.1:0-4585 GCA_045643645.1 Oscillospiraceae bacterium | reverse complement strand
TCCCTTTAGGGAAGCTTTTTTTATATCTTTGTAGCCTTCCCTTGAGGGAAGGTGGTTGAGCGAAGCGAAACCGAAAGGGTGGTGCCGTGAGGCACTTTTCCGTTCGTTTTTACGCTTTATCTAATCGTTTTTGCAGCTGCCCGACCATATACTGCCTGCTGAAGTTTAGTCTGTACATCAACCAATCGGTGCAGACTGTGTCGGCAGAAAACGGTCGTGCCACCGTAGAAAAGACTACGGCATATGTACAACCGAATAAGAAGCGGCTCCCGCCGCCTCCCGGCACCTCACGGTGATTAATCACCAAGGTCGGGGGTAATCATCAGACCTGAGCCGTCGGTTACAATCTGCGGAAGCTCGCCGTTCCACTTCTCGAGATACATCTGCTGTATCCAGGTGTCAGGCATCTTCTGAAGTGCTTCCTGAGTAATCTTGAGCGCATCTGCCTCGCCCTTTGCCTCAAGAACCTTGGCCTCAGCTTCAATTGCCGCGACCTCGCGTGCCTCTTCTGCCTTGATAACTGCCTGCTTCTTCTCCTGTTCGGCCTTGAGCGCGTTCTGCTCGGCTTCCATCTTGGCCTCAACAGATGCCTCGAATGCGTCGGAGAAGTCAATATCACGGATGATTACCGAGGTAAAGGTTACATGGAACAGCTGCTCAACATTGGTAACCTCGGTGTCGACCTCGGCAGACAGATGTGAGCGGCTTTCAAGCAGATTCATTGCGGAGTAGCGGGCAAAAACAATCTTTGCGCGCTCCTCGACTATGTTGCACAGCTTGGACTCGAGAATGTCATACGAGCCGTAGCGCTGAGCGACCTCCATGACATATGCGGGGTCTAACTCGTACTGATACTCGATTGCGGCGGTAAGGGGCTGTGCGTCCTTGGTGTAGGATGCAAATGATGCCTCCTTGACATGAACTCTGAGGTCGTACATAGTTACCGTTTCGGTGAACGGATTTACAATGTTCAGACCCTCGTCAATGGTTCTGGATATCTGACCAAAGGTTTTTACAACGCCGATTTCGGTTGCATCGACAATTCTGATGCTGAAGAACAAAGATGCAAGAAGAAAAATGCCGAGAATACCTGCCGAAGCAAGCTTCAGTGTCTTTCCGTACATACTCATCTTCTTTGCCTGAGGACTGTCATCGGCTGCGCCGTTTTTAGCAAACGCTCTGCCGCCGAAAAATGCAGCCGCTGCAAGTATTACCATTACTACGCCGAAAACTATCATATCTAATCTCGCTTTCTGTGTTTTTAATTTTACTTCCACATATTTACTGTTCTATTTTGCCATAAATCGACCGCAAATTGCAAGCAAAAGATGAGCGGCGGTAGCCGCTTTTTGTTCGTTGCACCACTAAAGGCTCCCCTCGAGGGGAGCTGTCAGCGCAGCTGACTGAAGGGTGGCTCTTTCACCCTTCCGCTTCACTTCGTTCAGCACCTCCCCTCAAGGGGAGGCTTTTCTGTTCGTTTTTGCAGATGCCCGACCGGTGCCGTGAGGCACTTCTTGTTCGTTGCTACGCTTCTGCTAATCTAAAATGCCATAACCCGACCGTATACTGCCTGCTAAAGTTTAGTCTGTACATCAACCAATCGGTACAGACTAAAAATGATGCACAATTTTCACCCATCGATCTATAGTGCAGACTAAGTCGGAAGAATACGGTCGTGCCACCGCAGTACTGACTAAGGTCAGCGTATGACCGAATAAAAAGTGGCTCCCGCCACCCCTTTGGTTGCGTTTCTTTTGAACTTTTCTTTGGCAAAACAAAGAAAAGTTTGCTCCAAGGGCGGTGCACCGTAGGGATTTATAGGTTTTGAAATGCCCTTTTCCGCCCATACCGCACAAAAAATTCCGGTAATACATAGCCAGTATTACCGGAATTTTATTATTTGTCTGAGCGAAAAATTGCTATCTCAAAACTGCATAGCACCTTGAAAGTTAAATGTTTTCTGTAAGGCGAGGCAAAAAACGCAGGAATACTGGATATGTATTCCGAGGCTTTTTAACGATGCCTTGCGGGAAACAGATTCTTTCAAGGCTGTAAATCCCTATGGCGCGCCGCCCAAGCAACCGCTCTTTTGCTTATTCTTTATAACTCGGCTTAACTGAAACCTCGCCGCTGCGAAGCACACGGATTTCTCCGCTGTCAAGCCGCACCTTAAGACCGAAGTCCTGCTCAATATCCTCGGCAACGGCAAGCTCATTGCCCTCAGCACCCGCAATTTCAACAAGGTGACCGAGCATTTTGCAGCGCTTCTTATACTCGTTTAGATACGCGCTGCCGTTTTCCTGCCACGCGGAATACATTGCGTCAAGCTCGGACAAAATTGCCGCAATCAGCGCACCGCGCTCGATTACAAGACCGCTCTGCGAGTAGATTGAGCCTGCGATGCTGCGAAGCTCAGGCGGGAAATCCTCCTCGCGGTTTATGACATTCAAACCGATGCCGACAACGACATAGTCAAGACCCTTCTCGCTTGTCGCGCTTTCACACAGAACGCCGCAGATTTTTCTGCCGCGCAGGATAATATCGTTCACCCACTTAATCTCGGGTTCTAGTCCGCTTGCCTTTTCAATTGCCCTGCACACAGCCGCAGCCGTGCTTGCGGTAAGCGTGCCCGCCTTTTCGGGCGCGCAATCGGGGCGAAGCAGCAGGGACATATAAATGCCGAGTCCGGGCGCTGAAGCGAAGCTCCTGCCCATTCTGCCGCGGCCTGCGGTCTGCGCATTTGCTATGACAACAGTGCCCTCGGGCGCACCCTTTGCCGCCTGCTGCCTTAAATATGTATTTGTTGACTCGAGTGACTCGAAGCACTCAAGCTTGATTTGAAGCTTGCTCATTTTTCTTTCCCGCTTTTCTGATTTTGAAATAATGCACCGCCATCAGCACTATAAACACGCTGCTGCAATAGCCGAAGATGGGGTAAATGACGCTTATCAGGTCACCGAAGCCGAATAGGCTGCCGCCGAAGGCAAGCACCGCGCAAATAACGGTGAAGCTCAGCTTGTTTTTGCTGATGCGCTCGGATTTCTGACCGAGCATATTGACAAAGCCGACAAGGCTTGAAAGCGCCGTACCGAACATTGCAAGCAGTAGCAAAACTCCATAAACATAGCCGATTACCCTGCCCTTTGCGATTGCAAGCGCAAGCATCGGAAGCTCGGCATCAATCACCTCGGGCGCGGCACTTACCGACACAAGCACGCTGCCCGCAATGAGCATAAGCAGCGCAGCGCCGAGCGCAATTCCGCCAAACGCGGCTTTTCTGCTTTTTACAAACTCGCCGAGGGGCGCAATCATCGCAATGCTGCCGAAAAGATTATACGCCGCAAAGCTCAGCGCCGCAACTATCCACGAGCCCATAAGCGGATTTGCCTGCGAACTTGCCGACACAAGCTGCACGCCGCCGTTTGAAACGGAGATGATGCCGAATACAAGCGTTACGACAGCAAGCACGGGTACGGTTGCGGAAAATGCCGCGACCATACCGCCGAAGCCCGCAAGCGAAACCGCCGCAACAACCGCTACGAACACCGCCGAGCCGATGAATGCGGGCAGAGCGAAAAGCTGCTCGAGCAGCGCACCGACACCTGCCGACATTATCGTTACAACGCCGAACAGAAACACAAGCTCAAGTCCCGTTACCGCAAGGCGCAGCGCGCGTATATCACCGCGCACAACGAGCTTATCAGCCTCGGCAATATGCGTTATGCGGTTCAGCTCCAGCATAAGAAGTCCCACCGCAAAAAGCAGCAGCATAGCTATTATAAGGCCTGCCGTGCCGCGTTTTCCGAACGCGCCGAAAAACTGCCAAAGCTCCTGACCCGAAACATAGCCTGCTCCGAGAAAGCAGCCAGCAAAGGCAAGACCGAGATTCAAAACACCGATTTTTTTCATTTTATCACCAAGTAAATATTATTCTTGTCATTAATGTGTATGTCAATAGACAAATATTAAAAAAAAGCATATTTACAATCACGGTGTTGATTTATTTCCAAATGTGCATTATAATAGCATCAGCAACATAATGAAAGGGCGTAAACAGAATGAGAGATCCCAACAAAGTTGACAGACGCGTTCGTTATACCAAGAAGGCAATCCGTGACAGCTTCATTGCTCTGCTTGAGGAAAAGCCGATTGAGAAAATCAGCGTTACCGAGATATGCAAGGGCGCAGACATAAACCGCGGCACCTTTTATTCACACTACTCTGACCCCTTCGAGCTGAGAGCAGCCCTCGCAAACGAGCTCGTTGAGGCAATTGAAAAGCGCATCGCAGAGCTCGGCGTTGAGCGCCTTACAAGCCTGCAGAGCTTTGTTCTGCTCAAGGAAAACCGCGAGCTGCTGAAGATTTTCGCAGGTCCCAACGGCGACCACGAAACTATTATCAGACTCATCTCCCAGCAGGCAGACGAATATCTCTACAACAGCTTTAACCAGCTTGCAAAGCTGCCCGAGCACGAAATTGCATACCTGCGCGATATGCTCGTTTCCACAATCGCAATCACCATCAAGCACTGGTTTGACACCGACTTTGAGGCAGAGCCCGAGGTCGTTGCTGACCTGCTCGAAAA
>JAZULF010000178.1:0-2913 GCA_045643645.1 Oscillospiraceae bacterium | reverse complement strand
AAAACTCGACATTAAAATACTGATTCTTTTCATACTTCGCCGTCTTCCCGGCGTTGTTGACAGAGATACACTTTCCGACTTCACCCAGTGCGACGGCGGTGTCGGTTATTTTGATTTTTCCGACTGCCTCAGCGAGCTTGTCGATACAGGTCTTGTTATCGAGGAAGAGGGCGGCTACCGCATAAGCGAAAAGGGTGCTGATGCGGGTGAAACCGTTGAGAGCAGCCTGCCTTTTTCCGTACGCAAAAAGGCTGAGAAGATACTTGCGCCCGAGGCTGAGCGTCTGCGCAGACTTTCTATGCTCACAGCCGAGCACAAGGACATAAATGGTAATTGTATGGTCACGCTTGCTATGAATGACGGCAAGGGTGAGATTATGCATGTCGAGCTTCTTTGCGCAGGCGAGGAACAGGCAAATCGCATAGAAAAGAATTTCAAGCATAATGCCGAAGCAATTTACGGCCAGCTTATTGAATTGCTTGATAAATGATTGAGGGTTTATTATAAATGCCCATCAATCGATGGGCATTTATTATTTAGAAAGGAGAAAGCCATGAAATTATTCATTCCCGAGGGCTACGAAAGTATTCTCAGTGTTTATGATACGCAGAAGGCAATCAGCCTGCTGAAGCGACTTTTTGAAGACAGACTCGGTGCGCTGCTCAATCTTTACCGCGTATCCGCACCCCTTTTTGTTGAGTCCAATTCCGGACTTAACGATAACCTTAATGGCTATGAGCGCCCCGTTTCCTTTGATATTTTGCGCTCCGACTCCACCGCACAGGTAGTTCAGTCCCTTGCAAAGTGGAAGCGCCTTGCACTCAAGCGCTACTGCTTCTTCCCCGGAAAGGGCCTTTACACCGATATGAACGCAATCCGTCGCGATGAGGACGAGCTTGATAATCTCCATTCAATATATGTTGACCAGTGGGACTGGGAGAAGGTAATACTTCCCGAAAACCGCAATCTTGACTACCTCAAGCTGACTGTTATGGATATCGTCAAGGCTGTCTGTGATACTCAGGAAACCATGCAGGCAATCTACCCCCAGCTTCAGCAGCTTGGCAAGCTTGAGCGCAATGTTTCCTTCGTAACCTCCCAGGAACTTGAGGATATGTACCCCGAGATGACCTCAAAGGAGAGGGAAAACGCATACCTCAAGGAGCATAAGACCGCATTCATCATCGGTATCGGCGGCGCACTGAAGTCCGGCAAGCCCCATGACGGCAGAGCTCCCGACTATGATGACTGGAGCCTGAACGGCGATATTATGTTCTGGTGCGATTGGCTTGACTGCGCACTTGAGCTCAGCTCAATGGGCATCCGCGTTGACCCCAAGTCCCTTGACAAGCAGCTTACCATCGCAAACTGCGATGACCGCCGCGAGCTGCCTTATCACAAGATGCTTCTCAACGGCGAGCTTCCTCTCACCATCGGCGGCGGTATTGGCCAGTCAAGACTGTCCATGCTGCTTCTCGGCAAGGCACATATCGGCGAGGTCCAGGCATCTATCTGGGACAACGCAACAGTAGAGCTTTGCGATGAGAAGAAGGTAATGCTTCTGTGATTTTGCGAATACAATATCTCCCGAGGGATTGGCATGGAATTTATTGAAATCATTAAGGTAATAATACTCGGCATAGTAGAGGGCATCACGGAGTGGCTGCCCATCTCAAGCACCGGACATATGCTGCTTGTCGATGAGTTTATGCAGATGAATGTCAGCGATGCATTCAAGGAAATGTTCTTCGTTGTCATTCAGCTTGGTGCGATTATGGCGGTTGTACTGCTGTTCTGGGACAAAATGTGGCCGTTTCAGACGAAAGACAAGACCAAACCCGTAATTAGAAAAGATGTCTTTTCAATGTGGTTCAAGGTCGTTGTCGCCTGCATTCCCGGCGCTGTTGTAACGCTTCTTTTTGATGATTACATAGAAGCGCACCTGCACACTCCTACGGTAATAGCGCTTGCACTTGTTGTATACGGCGTTGCGTTTATAGTGGTTGAAAACCGGAACAAAAAGCGCACACCGCAGGTGTTGAAGCTGGAGGATATCACCTACAAAACCGCATTTTTAATCGGCCTGTTTCAGGTGCTGTCCATCATTCCCGGCACCTCACGCTCGGGCTCGACAATCATCGGCGCACTGACAATCGGCGTTTCTCGTGTTGCCGCAGCGGAGTTTACCTTCTTCCTTGCAGTGCCCGTTATGATAGGTCTGTCGCTTATCAAAATCGTAAAGTTCGGTCTGAGCTTTACAAGCGTTGAGCTTATGACGCTTGCAATTGGCTGCATAGTTGCATTCGCGGTGTCCGTGCTTGTAATCAAATTCCTTATGAGCTACATAAAAAAGAAGGACTTCAAGATTTTCGGCTGGTACAGAATTGTGCTCGGCATAGTGCTTCTTATGTATTTTCTGTAATTAAAAAGCAAGGCTTCAAACGAAGCCTTGCTTTTTGTTATATCTTTTTGATGTAAAGTCCGTGCTTGTTGCAGTAGTAATAAATAAACTCTGTCTGACTGATTTTAAATCTTGCCTCGGCAGGACCCTCGGGGTAGAGCTTTTTAATTTCAACACGGTCTCCTGCAACAGACGCCATAAAGGTGATGTAGTGGCTTTTCTCCATAGGATGCTCAATGCTTACATAGTATTCGTCCTCAACTCTTTCAACCTTGAGCGGAAAGGGGCAGTGTTCACCCGGTGTTTCAGCCTCGAGCGGAGGCAGAACGATACCGCAGCAGCTTATTACCGCTTCACCTGAGGCAATAATGATGTTGCCGCAGATAGGGCAGACATAGACCTTTGACTTTTTCATATTGAAGGCGCAGTTGCGGTTAGTGATGCTTTCGCCCGAAAGCAGCTCAATGGTTGAAATGCCGAGCGCCCTTGCAAGCGGCTCAATCAAGGTGATA
>JAZULF010000177.1:0-3400 GCA_045643645.1 Oscillospiraceae bacterium | reverse complement strand
AAGGACTCCCTCGGCGGACTTATCTTCATGTATCTCGGCTTCGGTGCCGGTATGGGTATATTCCTCGGCTACGGCTTTGTTAAGGGCTCAATCCCAAAATCACTCGAGGAGGCGGCAATCATTGACGGCTGCAACACATGGCAGTTGTTCTGGCATGTCGTATTCCCGACTATGAAGCCCGTGCTTATCACACTCGCAATCCTCGATGTAATCTGGATTTGGAACGACTACCTGCTCCCGAGTCTGACACTGAGAAGCCAGGCAAATCAGACCATACCCATAGGAGCACAGATGTTCTTCGGTCAGTACACAATCGAATGGAACCTCGCAATGGCAGCACTTATGCTGACCATTATCCCCGTAATTATCTTCTACCTCTGCGCACAGAAACACATCGTCAAGGGTGTTGCGGCAGGTGCTGTTAAGGGATAAGACTAAACGCAGAAAGGAGCAAGCGATGAAAAAAGTATATCGTTTGAAGGACTTTCAAATAGACGAAAAAGCGCTGATGCTCCAAGAGACCCTGTTTCACAATGCTAACGGATATCTCGGTGTGAGAGGCAACCTCGAGGAGGGGCTTCCTCAGCACATGAATACAATGCGAGGAACATACATCAATGGCTTTTACGATGTAATTCCCATGAAGCAGTCGGAAAGTCTTTGCAATCTTGTTGAGGAAAAGGACACCATGCTGAATGTTGCAGACTTTCAGAGCGTTGAACTTTTCATTGACGGTGAGCGCTTTTCTATGCTTGACAGCAGGGTAGAGCAGCTTTGCAGAACCTTGAAGATGGATGAAGGCATTACGGAGCGAAGCCTTGTGTGGCAAACGAAAGGCGGAAAGCGCATTCAGATAAGCTTCAGGCGAATGGCGAGCTTCGTCAGGAAGAATATCTTCACTATTGAATGCCGAATCTGCGCCGATACCGGCTGCAGCATTGAAATCCGTTCAATGCATAAGGCACTTGTGCGCAATTACTCAAACCCTGCAGACCCTCGCGTTGGACAGAACGACAAGCTGTTGCTTTGCCCGACGACGCATTTGCTCGAAAACGGCGCAAGTGTGCTTGAGTGCAAAACGACTGTGAGCGGGCTCAAGGTCTGCACGGCGGTGCGCCACGAGCTTTCGCAGGATATGAGCGGGAGTGTAAGCTATGATGAAAAAGAGCATAGCTACACTACCTTCTGGAAGGGAAATCTCAAAAAGAACGAAGAGCTTCGCTTTGCCAAATATACCGCCGTGTGCGACTCGCGCAGGGAGGCAGAGCTCGTGAATGCGGCGCTTGAGTATCTCGAAGAAAGCTTCGGCAAGATAGATGAGCTTTACGCGGAGCAGGCAAAATATCTTGAAGGCTTCTGGGAACGCTCGCTTCTTAGCATCGAGACCGATGACGACAGCGGTCTTGCAATGATTTTTAATCAGTATCAGCTTTTGCAGTCCGTAGGCAGCGACGGCATCTGCGCAACTGCGTCAAAAGGGCTGTCAGGTGAGGGGTATGAGGGACATTATTTCTGGGATACGGAAATATATATCCTGCCGTTTTTAAGCTGCACAAATCCCGAGCTTGCCCGTTGCCAGCTCGGCTACAGATATGCAAGCCTTGAGCTTGCACGGGAAAATGCGAAGCTCCTGGGTCATAAAAACGGTGTTCTGTTCCCGTGGCGTACCATTTCCGGCAGAGAATGCTCAGGTTTTTTCCCTGCGGGCTCGGCGCAGTATCACATAAACGGTGATATAGCCTATGCCGTGGTGCAGTATTATCTGATGACCGGCGATATCGATTATATGGCAGCTGAGGGTGCGGAGATTCTGATAGAAACCGCAAGACTATGGCTTGATGCAGGCAATTACAGCAAGGAAAGGTTCGTAATAAATGATGTTACGGGTCCCGATGAGTATACCTGCATTGTAAACAACAACTATTACACGAATGCCTGCGCAAAGTATAATCTCATATGGGCGGTGAAGGTGGCAAAGCTCCTATCCGACCATGGTATGTGGCAGGAGATTGCAACCAAATTGGGTGTAAGCTACGAAGAGCTTGAACGCTTCGGTAAAGCGGCAGAAGCTATGTATCTGCCCTATGATGAAGAGCTGGGCATTAATCCTCAGGACGATTCATTCCTGTCCAAACCGATTTGGGACTTTGAGAATACGCCTAAGGAAAACTATCCGCTGCTTTTGCACTATCATCCTCTTTGCCTGTACAGACATCAGGTGTGCAAGCAGGCTGACACAGTGCTTGCGTATTTGCTCTTTGACGGCATAGAATCGCGGGAAACCATGCTTTCCTCATTCGAATACTATGAAAAGCTGACAACACACGATTCCTCTCTGTCAAACTGTATTTTCAGCATCGTTGCGGCCCGACTGGGCCTTAAGGACAAGGCAAGAAGCTATTTCGGTGACAGCATCAGAAGTGACCTCGTTAACAGTCACGGCAACACGGGTGACGGCATCCATACCGCAAATATGGGCGGCAGCTATATGACTATAGTCTACGGCTTTGCGGGTATGACGGTTACTGAGTCGGGCATAGGCTTTGCCCCGAGTATTCCCGATGACTGGCATTCATACAGCTTCAGAATCGGCTATATGGGACGCAGACTCGAGATAAGCGTTAACGCGGAAAAGGCATCTGTTGAGCTTGTTTCCGGTGATGCGCTTGACATTAAGCTTTTTGATAAAGTTGTCCGTCTTGAAGACAAAGCGGAAATCAGCATAAACTGAAATAATCTCTAAACTACGACCGTGTGTGCTACTCCACAAAATAGGGCGCACGAGTCATAAGAAACGGAGGAAAACGCCGCTTGACCTGCGGTGCGGCAGTGTGGAGACCTGTCGTAATGCGTGCTGCAATGCAGGCGCGAGACCGTTTTTGCGGAGGCAAAGCGGTTAAGGTCAGAATTTATGGCAGAAGTAAAACTCGTAAACCTCAAGAAAGTCTAGCCCAACACAGAAAAGAAAAAGAAGGCCAAAAAGGGCGAGGAAGAAAAGAAGATTAATCTTCAGATTACCGATGAGGGCGTTGTTGCCGTTCAGGAATTCAACCTTGACATCAAGGACCAGGAATTCATAGTCCTTGTAGGACCCTCGGGCTGCGGCAAATCCACCACCCTGCGTATGATTGCAGGTCTTGAGGAAATATCCCCAGGCGAGCTGTACATCGGCGACAAGCTTATGAATGATGTTGAGCCCAAGGATAGAGACATCGCAATGGTTTTCCAGAACTACGCGCTTTATCCTCATATGACCGTGTATGAGAATATGGCATTTTCTCTCAAGCTAAAAAAGACCCCCAAGGACATCATCGACCAGAAGGTACGCGAGGCAGCGGAGATACTCGATATTACTCAGTACTTAGACCGCAAGCCCAAGGCACTGTCAGGCGGTCAGCGT
>JAZULF010000176.1:0-1701 GCA_045643645.1 Oscillospiraceae bacterium | reverse complement strand
CGTTGTAATTTGCGGCTCTCTCCCTGCGTATGCCGTAGCGCTCCGCAGTCTCAACTGCGTCGATGTTTGCCGCGAGGAACAGAAACTCCCAGCCGTACTTTTCCTCTTCCTTTTTAATCATCTGCTTGACTTCTCTGTCGGAATATGCGTGGCTTGCGTTTTCCATACCGTCGGTGGTGATGACGAAGATGGTATGCTCGGGGACATCTTCGGGGCGTGCGTACTTATGGACATTGCCGATGTGGTGGATTGCTCCGCCGAGAGCATCAAGAAGCGCGGTGCAGCCGTAGGTGGAATATTCCTTCTCGGTCAGAGGCTTTACCTCGTTGATGTCCACGCGGTCGTGAATGACCTCTGCTCTGTTTGAAAACAGCACGGTGGAAACATAGCACTTGCCGTCAAGCTTCTTCTGCTTCTCAATCATTGCGTTGAAGCCGCCGATGGTGTCGGACTCAAGACCTGCCATAGAGCCGCTTTTGTCAAGGATAAATACCAGTTCAGTGATGTTGTTTTTCATAATAAATCCACCTAATAAATAATGAGACCGTCAGGTCCTTCCTGACCTTACGCTCTCATTATAGGGGATTTATTTTTACTTTTGGTCTCTCAGTGAGATACCGCATAAGACAAAGCGAGTCAATTATTTCCCTTGTCTGAATGCTTGCTTTTTATAAGTAATATTACTGCCAAAACCAAGAACACGCAGTATGGAGGAGCCAGTGTAAACAGCAATGCATACTTAACAGCACCAAAAACAGAATCCGCACCACCGGTGTATATGACAGAAAAAATCACACTGCATACTATAACAGCAAGTGGCAGGATTCTTAATGCCGCAATTTCACAGTTTTCGGTGAGCTGAAATTTAGCTTGATTTGTTCTTTGGAGTTTTCTCCAATTTTTTATGGCACGAATCTCTATAACGATAATGCCAATATACAAAATATTTATCAATAATGGGAGCAGCAATATAACAGCACTCTTATTCATATATTTTCTCCTCTTGCAATACCGTCTCAGCAGCCGAGGCAGACCTGGTCGTACTTGAACAGCGCGGCGTTGATTTCGTAGATATCGTAGTTGCCGTTTGTGATGTAGAACTCGATTATGAGATCGAACACATTGCTGTGGGACAGCGACAGTCCGACGGTTTTGAGAAGCAGCTCGGTCTCATCAATGCTCAGCTCCAGCGCAATTGCAAACGCAAGCACGGTGGCCTTGCTGGGCTTGTACTTGGGGTCATTGTTTATCTTCCAGAAGGTGCCCTTGCTGACATTGGCCTTCTTGTAGCACTGCACATCGGTCATACCCTTTTTGTCGATGAGCTTGAGCAGCATCACCGCAAAGGTATCGTCCTGCTTCTTAATCCACGCCGAGAGGTCCTCGGTTGGCGGGGCTGCAGTGGGTATGCAGGACATACTGCAGCATTCATAACCGTCAAATATGTCCTCTTTGTCAAACGCCACCGTTGAGCATTTCGGCTGCATACGCAGGGTATGTTCTGCGTAGAGGAAACGGGGATTTGTGTTCTCGTCAATGTATTCCTTCAGCGCAATTTCCTTGCTGAGAACAAACGCTTCCCTGTCGTGAACGCAGACGGTTACATCGATTTCCTTGTCGCTGTTTTTGATGTAGTCCGAAATCGCGTCTATCGCGATGCGCAGCACCTTGTCCTTTGGAAATCCGAATGTGCCCGAAGAG
>JAZULF010000175.1:0-14960 GCA_045643645.1 Oscillospiraceae bacterium | reverse complement strand
ACGACAACGCAACCGATGTCAGCACTATGGGCGTAACCCGTGTGGAATTCGAGCCGAAAATGATTATTCGAAACAGCACGAAAAACATCAATAAAAAGGGCCATTCCTGACGGACTTAGAATATCATTAATAATAAAGCTTCGTCAATTTTGTCAATTTTGTAGTTTTAATAGTTTTTCGGGCAGGTACAAGGCGTATTATTAAATGTTTTGATAAATAATTCAATAATTATTTTGATATTTGGTTATTTTTGTCCGAAATCAATAATTAACTCGTTAACTTGACGGCATTTTTACCAATATATCGGCAATTAGCACAATTAAATCTTTAATTAACATTTTAATGAAATTTTTTTGCAACCAAAAATGCCCCGAACTTCGTGTTCGGGGCATTTTGTATGCCGCTATATTTATCAATGCAGGAAGGCATTTTCCTCAAAGGTGCGGCTCAATCGCAGATAATGTTCATATAGCTCGTCATACTCTGCCGAATTGCTCGAATTTGGCTTGAAGGACGCGCAGATTTTTGAACTCATACGCTCCATAAGCGAGAGCAAATCACCGTTTTCCGCAGCAGCCGCACCTGCTATCGCACTGCCGAGCGCGCCCGTCTGTCCGCTTTCGCAGATGTGAATTTCAAGTCCCAGCACATCTGCAAGCAGCTGCATAAGCACGGGGCTTTTCTTCGCTATACCGCCTGCGGCAAATACCTTGTTTACCTGCTGCCCTGCCGATATATACGAATCAACTATGCGCCTTGCGCCGAAGCACAGCGACTCCATTGCGGCGTGATAAATATGCTCGGGGCGTGTCTGCAGCGTTAGTCCCGCAATAACGGCGCTCAGCTCGGGGCGCTTTAGCGGTGAGCGCACACCGTTCCACCAATCGAGAACAAGCAGACCCGAGCCGCCCGGAGCGAAGTCTGCGCATTTATTCTGAAGCAGCGCGTGCAGGCTTACTCCCCTGCTCTCTGCTTCCGCATAGTACTCCTGCGCTGCGCAGGTGTTTACAACCCAGTTAAGCCCGTCACCGAAGCAGGTCTGACCGCTTTCGTAGCCGAAGGTGCCGGGGGTATTTGCCTCCCATGCCACGCAGCACGAGCCGCGCACGGGTGTCTCCGTTTTGCCGTTGAGCATATAGCAGGCGGAGGTGCCAAGAACGGCAACAAGCTGACCTGCATCGGCTGCGCCGCAGCCGATGACCGAGGCGTGCGAGTCAATCATACTCGGCGCAACGGGAATATCCGCAGACAGACCGAGTCTTGCGGCTGCCTCGGGGCGCAGTGCTCCCGCAGCAGTGCCGACGGAGAGCTTCGGCGTGATTAGCTTTTCGGTTACGGGGCTTTTATCCGGTACAAGCTCGCGGAACATATCCTCAGACGGATAGCTTCCGTGGAAGTGCAGGGCGTTGCAGCTTGCCATCATTTCGCTGCCGCAGCTTGTGCCCGTAAGCTCACGGCACAGCCAATCTCCCACCTCGCAGAACACAGCGCAGCTTTCCCACACAAGCGGGTCACTGTCCTGCGTTTCGAGTGCCTTCGGAATGATGAATTCGCAGTTTACGCTGCCGCCGTAGTATTCAAGCCACTCAGCCGCGCCCTTTGCGCCGTCAATGCGCTTTGCCCACTGACCTGCGCTGCCGTGATGCTTCCACAGCTTTATATACGCGTGAGGGTGCGAGGCAAAGCCGGGCTGCAATGCAAGCGGTGTACCCGAGGCATCGAGCGCAATTGCCGTAGGCGAGGTTACATCAAGTCCGATGCCGCAAAGCTCATCACCCGAAATGCCTGCCTTGCGCAGTACATCGGGTATGACGGTGTAGAGCGCATCGAGGTAATCCTGCGGATGCGCAAGCGCAAAATGCGCGGGCAGCCTTGTGCCGTCGGGCAGACACTCGGTCATTACGCCGTGAGGGTATTCAAAAACACTTTCGCCTGCAATGCTGCCGTCAAGTGTGCTGACAACGAGCGCCCTTACGGACAGAGTGCCGAAGTCAAGCCCGAGTGAATACTTTCCTCTCATACGCGATAGCCTTCAATTTTGCCCGTCAGGTACACGCCCATATCATGCACCCATTTTGCGGCGGTAGGAATAAACTCCTTGTCAAAGTTCTTGTAGAAGAAGAATGACTCAAAGGTGAAAACGCCGTCATAGTCGATATCCGCAAGCGCCTTTGTGACGCTGTCCCAGTTGATACCGCCGAGATACGGCAGAGTGTGGTCATCCAATACGCCGTTGTTATCGTGAATGTGCAGCGCGTGCAGGCGCTTATGTCCGAGTGCGCGGATAAGGTCTGCGGGGTCCTCACCGAGAAGATGAGAATGTCCGACATCAACGCAGGCAACAATGTGGCTGTCGTTGAGTGTGTCGATTGCCTTCACATAGCGCGCAGGGTCTGCGCAGGTGTCATACACGGCAACGCCGCGGCTGTCAAACTGAAAAAGGTTTTCAAGTGCAATGCGGACATTGTACTTGCGTGCGTAGGGCAGAAGTCTGTTGTAGTAGCTTATGTTATCATTCCAGATTTCGTCCATATTGTAAAAATAGCGCTTATAGTGCAGAGGGTGTACGGTAACGGTGTCAGCACCTAAAATCGAGGCAATCTCAAGCGCGCGGATAGTTCTCTCCTCGGCAAGCGCAAGCACGCCGTCTGCAGTCCAGTCAAACTCAAAGGGTGCGTGCGCCTGATTGAAGCTTACGCCGAGACTCTCGGCGTACTCGCGCAGATGCTTTGCATATTCGCGGTAATCGGGTGCGTTCAGCGGTGATGCGTCATCAACCATATGGTCCATTGTGTAGTCGATGCATTCAAAGCCCGCATCGGCAAGAATTTTAATTGCCTTCTCGTCACCGAAAAGGTGCCTCAGATAATTTGTTTCAGCTGATATTTTCACGGTTTTCCTCCCACTGTTGTTATCGGAATATTTTTTTGCAATACTATCACCGATTATTTTCTTTTTCAAGCTATCCGCAAAATATTCATTGTCAAAGCCGCATACCGACCGAAAAATCCCCCGAATTGATAATTCGGGGGATTGGTTTTTCTATGCTTTATTTATCGAGCTTGTTTCTTACAAGATAGCTGTCCACCTCGTCATGGACTATCAGCACGGACTCCTGATTGAAAAACGCGCATATGTCAGCGGAGATTTCTTCGGTGATTTCCCTTGTGCTTCCGATGAGGCTTATCTGCATGGAGTTTTCCTGAATGAACTGTCCGTTGTCAAGGAAGTAGCCTCCTGCCATATCCGCCACAGAAAAGGATACGCTGTAATTTTTGCAGACATTATAAAGCACACGCTTCAGCCTTTCGGTTTCAAACTCCTGCCTTCTGCTGTCGCCGTCATTCAGTCCTACATATATAATGTATCTGTCCGTTTTCATATGACTGCACCCGCTCTCCCGATACTCTGTCATTTTCCGAGTTTTGTATATTTTAGCAGAAAGCTGCGATAATGGCAACGGCAGAAAGCCCGCCCCCGTCATATTATCGCGAAGTGTCTGTTTTTTTAGAATTTTCCTATTGTTTTTTCTCTTGAATTAATATATTGTTAAAAACAGAACAGCTAAAACACCGAAAATATTGTTAAAGAAAGGACGAGACGCATGTACAGCAAAAAAGGCGACAAAATGTGGGATGAACAGTACGAGCGCTGGGTTAACGGCATAAAGCCCGACGAGCGCTACGGCACTGTTTACGATGAAAAGCCCAGAGAGCTTATCTGCAAGCTGGGTCTGCACATCACCGACCGCAAATTTGTCAAGGAAATCAAGACCAGCGACCCCGAATACTACGGCATGGCACCCTGGGTTACCGACGAAATGGCTGAGGTTGCCCTGACCATGAAAATCCACAAGGTTTACAGAGTGGATGAGATTATGAAGCTCAACCCCAAGCACAGCCGTGAGAAGATAATCGAGCTCATGGAGGAGATGTGCCAGGTCGGTATCGCAGAGTACAAGTTTGAAAATGACTTTACCTGCGAGGGCGAGAAGATGTATTCCATTCCTCCCTACATCGTAGGCTCGGGCGAATACATGGGCATGAAGAAGAGCATGGTCGAAAAGGAGCCCACCGCGGCTTACATCTTTGACCGCATGGCATTTATGCCGCTGCTTGGCAAGACCAAGTTTGTACCTCCCGGCGGCGCAGGTATGGCAATGCATGTTATCCCCGTTGAAAAGGCAATTGACCATGAGTCGCAGTCCGTCAGCCATGAGCATCTCAGCTACTGGCTGCAGAAGTACAAGGTGTTTGCCACAATCCCCTGCGTGTGCAGAATGTCAAAGGAAATCATTGACGAGGGCGCAGGTGAGGATTACGAGGACATGTGTATCGCAGTCGGTTCAATGGCCAAGTTCTGCGTTGACACGGGCCGCGGCCGCTATATCACCTATGACGAGGTCATGGAGATAATCCAAAAGACCGAGGAGCTCGGCTGCGTACATCAGATTACCAACCTCGACGGTCCCGAGAAGATTCTCGGCATCTGCAACTGCTCACCGAACACCTGCTGCGCAATCCGCGCAAGCCAGTTCTTCAACACTCCCAATCTATCACGCAGCGCATATGTTGCTCATGTTGACTCCGACAACTGCGTAGCCTGCGGCAAGTGCGTTGATGTCTGCCCCGCAGGCGCTGTCAAGCTCGGTCAGAAGCTCTGCACCAAGGACGGCCCCGTGGTTTATCCCAAGGTTGACCTCCCTGACGACAACCATTGGCCCGAGGAAAGATGGAATCCCAACTACCGCTACGACGCACGCACCAACTGCTATGACACAGGCACTGCACCATGCAAGACCGCATGTCCTGCCCACATTGCAATTCAGGGCTACATCAAGATGGCAGGTGAGGGCAGATTTGCCGAAGCGCTCGAGCTTATCAAGCAGGATAACCCCTTCCCCGCAATCTGCGGCCGCGTATGTAACAAGCGCTGCGAGGACGCCTGCACAAGAGGTCTTGTTGACGACCCCGTAAGCATTGACGCAATCAAGAAATATGTAGCAGACCTCGACCTGAATGCCGAGACCCGCTATGTTCCTCCCATCAAGTCGCTCAAGCGCCACGGACGCTTTGAGGGCCGCAAGGTCGCCGTCATCGGCGCAGGTCCCGCAGGTCTTTCCTGCGCATACTTCCTTGCAGAGATGGGCTACTATCCCACCGTATTCGACAAGAACCCGCTGCCCGGCGGTATGATGCGCTTCGGCATTCCCGCCTACAAGCTTGACCGCAAGGTCATCGATGCTGAAATCGAAGTCCTTAAGGAAATGGGCGTTGAAATCAAGTGCGGTGTCGAAGTCGGCAAGGACATCAGCATTGCGCAGCTGCGCGACGAGGGCTATGAGAGCTTCTGCCTCGCAATCGGCGCACAGGCAGGTGCAAAGCTCAATATCCCCGGTGAGGACCTCGTCGGTGTATTCTCCGGCGTTGACTTCCTGCACGCAGCGGCAGAGGATAAGGCTCCCGCAATCGGCAGCAATGTTGCAGTTATCGGCGGCGGCAATGTCGCAATGGATGTTGCACGCATTGCTAAGCGCCTCGGTGCCGAGAAGGTAACCGTTGTTTACCGCAGAACCGAAAAGGATATGAAGGCCACACCGATTGAAATCGCAGAGGCCAAGGAAGACGGCGTTGAATTTATCTTTGAGCACAAGCCCGTTGAGATTATCGGCAAGGACGGCAAGGTCGCAGCACTCAAGTGCGAGAACGACGAGCTTGCATTCGACACCGTAATCGCAGCAATCGGTCAGAAGACCGACTTCGGCGGACTCGACCTCGGCAAGGTTGAAATCACCGGCAAGGGCACCGTTACCGTTTCCAAGCTTACCTATCAGACCGCAGAGAAGGATATCTTCTGTGCAGGCGATGTTCAGACCGGTCCGAAGTTCGTTATCGACGCAATCGCAGCAGGCCGCGAGGCTGCTATCTCCATGCACCGCTATATGCGTCCTAACACCAATCTCGAGCTCGGCAGAAACCGCCGCGATTACATCGAGCTTGACAAGGAAAACCTTGCTCTGCCCGTCGACTCCCTCAAAGCAGACGCTGCCCGCGAGGACGGTGAGCTGGACGCCGAAAGCGTAAAGGCTCAGGCAAACCGCTGCCTCGGCTGCGGCGCAAGCGTGGTTGACACCAACAAGTGCATCGGTTGCGGCTTATGTACCACCCGCTGCAGATTTGACGCAATTCATCTGTCCCGCGACCTGCCCGAGTGCTCCAATCTCGTTGACAGAGATGACACCATGAAGGTAATGCTTCCCTACATGGCAAAGCGCGCTGCAAAAATTGCCATCAAGGACCTGAAGCAGAAGTTCAAGAAATAAATCACAGCTTACTTAAGCAACCACTAAAGCACCCCGATATAGCATTGTGCTATATCGGGGTGCATCTTTTTTGTGCAATCGGCTGAAGTGTCGAAAAAGAAATGCAAGTTTTATATTTATAACACTGTTTTAATTATTGAAAAACAATTAACAATGATTTATAGTTAATAATGAACTCACACGCGCTTTAAGGCGTAAAAATTTTATTTAGAGAGGTAAATTATATGTGGGGACAAATCTACGACTTCTTTGATATGCTTTGGGGCTACCCGATGCTGATTCTTCTGGTCGGCGGCGGCCTGTACTACGGCATCCGTACCGGCTTCTTCCAGATTCGCTGTCTGCCTCTTGTTTTCCGCAAGACCTTTGGCGAAATGTTCGGCAAGAAAAAGCAGAATCTTGACGAGCTTGAAGGCTCAATGACTCCCTTCCAGGCTCTGTCTACAGTTCTGGCAGGCACTGTTGGCTCCGGTAACATTGCAGGTGTTGCAACCGCAATCGCAGTCGGCGGCCCCGGCGCTCTGTTTTGGATGTGGGTAACCGCTATCTTCGGTATGATGACCAAGCTGGCTGAGGTTTCCCTCTCCATCAAGTACCGCAAGAAGGGTGAAGACGGCGAATTCTACGGCGGACCTATGCACTACATGCGCAAGGGTCTCGGCAAGAAGTGGGGCTGGCTTGCAGGCGTTTACTCCGTCGCACTTATGCTCCTCGTTCTGACCGACGCTTCCTTCGTTCAGGTCAACACCGCAGCTACCGCACTTAACAGCGCATTCAATCTGCCCCTGATTATCACCGGCGTTGCAATCGTTGTTATCAGCCTTATTGTCGTTATCGGCGGCACCAAGCGCATCGGCGGCTTCTGCGCCAAGGTCGTTCCTCCCATGTGCGTTCTGTACATTGTGGCTTGCATCGTTGTAATCGCAACCCACGCAGGCAACATCGGCCATGCATTCGGTATGGTATTCACCTATGCATTCAAGCCCATGTCCGCTGTCGGCGGCTTTGCAGGCTCCACCATTATGCTCACCATGACCAAGGGCGGCTTCCGCGGCATCTTCTCCAACGAGGCCGGTGAAGGCACTGCAGCAACCGTTCACGCAACCGCAAAGACCGACCATCCCGTACACCAGGGCTTCTACGGTGTTATCGAAGTTTTCATCGACACCATCATCATCTGCACCCTGACCGGTCTGTCCATCCTCTGTGTCGGCGATGTATGGGCAAGCGGCGAAGAGGGCGTTTACCTCACCTTTGCAGCATTCAACGAATCCTTCGGCTCCGTCGGCGTTGCAATTATGGGTATCTGCGTATTCCTGTTCGCTTACTCCTCCTACCTCGGCTTCTTTGTTGAATTCCGTACCAGCCTTGAGTATGTATTCGGTGAGAAGGTTGCAAAGGTTCTGCGCTGGGTATTCTTCATTCCCCCCGTCATTTCCTGCGCACTGCCCATCTCCGTAATCTGGGACCTTGCAGATATGGTCGTCGGCTTTATCTTCATCCCCAACATGATTGCACTGCTGCTGCTCAGCCCGCAGGTGCTTGAGATGCTGAAGGAGTACACCGATAAGTGCAAGGCAGAAAAGGCCGAGCTTAAGGCCGCAAAGGGCAAATAAGAAATGAAAAATGTTAAATGCGCCCGCTGCGTAAGCTGCGGAAAGGAATTTCCCGCTGAGCCGTGCACAACCGTTTGCACCTGCGGCGGAATCCTTGATATCATCTATGACTATGACTACATAAAGCAGAATGTCAGCCACGAGAAATACGCTGCCTGCGAGGACCGCTCCATGTGGCGTTACCGCGATTTTCTTCCCGTTGAGGAGAGCACTCAGGCTCCTCCCCTTCGCGTTGGCTGGTCACCTCTGTATGACGAGCCGAGGCTTGCAGGCAAGCTCGGTCTCGGCAGACTTTGGGTGAAGGACGACGGACAGAATCCGACCTCCTCACTCAAGGACCGCGCAAGCTCAATGGCAGTTGCTAAGGCAATCGAGGCAGGCTACGACAAAGTAGCCTGCTCCTCCACCGGCAATGCGGCATCCTCCCTTGCGGGCAATGCCGCTGCCGCGGGACTTTCCGCCTACATCTTTGTCCCTGAGCGCGCACCCGTCGGCAAGGTTGCACAGCTGCTCATCTTCGGCGCAACCGTCGTTTCCGTCAAGGGCAACTACGAGGACACCTTTGAGCTTTCAAAGGCTGCCATCGACGAGTACGGCTGGTACAACCGCAATGCCGCAATCAACCCCTATCTCATGGAAGGCAAAAAGACCGTTTCCTTTGAGATTGCAGAGCAGCTCGGCTGGAAGATGCCCGACTATGTTGCGCTGTCCGTCGGTGACGGCTGCACAATAGCAGGTGTCTGGAAGGGCTTTAAGGATATGTACGCCGCAGGTCTTATCGACCGACTGCCGAAGCTCATTTCGGCTCAGGCTGCAGCCACCTGCCCGATTAACCGCGCTGTTGAAACCGGTATGCCCTGGGAGCCTATGGAGGAAAACACTCTTGCAGACTCCATCTCCGTCGGCGTGCCGCGTAACCCCGATAAGGCAATCAATGCCATTATCGAATCCGAGGGTCTTACCGTTGAGGTAACCGACGACGAAATTCTCGAGGCCATGCGCATCACAGGCCGCGAGTGCGGCGTATTCGCCGAGCCCGCAGGTGCAACCGGTATGGCAGGCGTTATCCGTCTGCGTGCAGAGGGTAAGCTTCCCGAGGGTGCTTCCGTTGTCGCAATCGTCACCGGCAACGGCCTTAAGGATACCGCTAACGGCATTAAAGCTGCCGGTGAGCCGATAAGACTTGCACCGGACATGGAACTTCTCCGCGAAGCTCTGAAAAACAAATAAATGGAGATGTACTGAAATGATTGATTTGTCTATTAACAAAATTGGTTTGGAGCACAACATCCGCCGTGCTAAGGAGCAGGGAATTATTATCCCCACCTACGCACAGATGAAGGACCCGTCAAAGATTCCTCAGGAAATCCTTGACAAGCTCGCAGTTACCGGACTTTGGGATGTTGACCCCGTCAACCTCTTCCGCGTAAGCTGGCACAACGAGCCCAAGCAGTCCGGCGGACTCTTCGGCAAGCCCAACTACATTGAGTTCCCCTCATCTCTCACCGGTGTTCCCTGCCGCATTTTCGCTATGATAGGCAAGTGGTTCCCCACCGGCTGCCATAAGGTCGGCGCATCCTTCGGCTGCCTCGTTCCCGAGCTGATTACCGGCCACTTCGATGCTGACTATCACAAGGCTGTATGGCCCTCCACCGGCAACTACTGCCGCGGCGGCGCATTCAACAGCAAGCTCCTCGGCGTTCACCCCATCGGCATTCTGCCCGAGGAGATGAGCCGCGAGCGTTTTGACTGGCTGCACTCCATCGGTGCAGAGGTCATCGCAACCCCGGGCTGCGAGTCCAATGTCAAGGAAATTTTCGACAAGACTCATGAGCTTTCCGAGGACCCCCAGAACATGATTTTCAACCAGTTCGAGCAGATGGGCAATCACCTGTGGCACTACGAGGTCACCGGCGATGCAATGTGCGAGGTATTTGATATCATGAAGCGCCCCGGCGACCGCTTTGCAGGTGCATGCTTCACCACCGGCTCCGCAGGCTCCATCGGCGCAGGCGACAAGCTCAAGGAGCGTCATCCCAATCTGAAGCTCGGCGCAGGCGAAGCTCTGCAGTGCCCCACCCTGCTTGACAACGGCTTCGGCGGCCACCGCATCGAGGGTATCGGCGACAAGCATGTTCCCTGGATTCACAATGTAAAGAACACCGATATGATTATCGCAATCGACGACAACGATTCCCAGAATCTCGTCCGTCTGTTCAACGAGCCTGCCGGCCGCGACTTCCTCGCAGAAGAGCTTGGCTGCGACCGCGAGTGGCTTGAGCAGCTTAGCTTCCTCGGCATCAGCGGTATCGCAAACCTGCTGTGCTGCATCAAGATGGCTAAGTACTACGAGTTCACCGAGCACGACATCGTCGGCACCGTTCTGACCGACTCCGCCGAGATGTACCAGAGCCGCATCGCAGAGCTGAAGGACATCGACGGCGAGTACAGCGCAAAGCTCGCAATGCGCGACTACACCCGTCATCTTGAATGCCTCAAGACCGACCATGTTCTCGAGCTGACCTACCCCGAGCGCAAGCGCGTACACAACCTCAAGTACTACACTTGGGTTGAGCAGCAGGGCAAGACCTCCGAGGAGCTCAACGCACAGTGGTACGGCGATGCATTCGAGGCTGTTCACAAGCAGACTCAGGCAATCGATGAGCTGATTATGGCATTCAACGAAGCTGCAGCAAAGTAATTGAATTCAGCCGGGCTTTACGCCCGACACAAAAAAATCCGGTAATACACAAAGTATTACCGGATTTTCTTATTTCTCATTTGTCTGCACACTGCTTGCAACTATCCTGCCGTTATCCGCGGCAATTATGTAGCTGTAATCCTTGCCCTCGAAGCTGAATTCAATTCGATAGCACGGCTGCTCATCAAGCTTTATGACCTCGGTGCTGACCTCCTCCAGCTTATCCGAGTCGATTCTCGCATCGAGCATTACAATTTTCTTTGCTTCATCCCGACCTATATAATCTCCGCCGAGAAGCATACAGCTTTTCAGCGGTGAGAGCATAAGCACGCACAGAAGCAGCAGTATGATTATTTTAGGTGCGCCGCTGCGCCAGTCAAACTCACGGCGCTTTTTCTTCTCGTGCGCCGGTCGGGTCGGTATTATCGGTTTTATCCGTATGCGACGATTGCTTTGCTTAAGATGCTTTCCGCCGTTTGCCACGCGCTGCACCCCCTCAAGTTATCATTGGGACAATTATATATTTTTTAACACAATTTTGTCAACACAAGTCGTAATGTAATGGATTTTTGTCGCAGCTTAGTGTATAATTATTGTACTATTCTCCGGAGGTTTTCTTATGGATAAGCACAGAACAAACATATTCATAACCTTAGTGCTGGTGCTACTTATTATCGCCGCAGTATTGGCGTGGGTTACGGGCAGCAGCATTGTTAAAAGCGCTCCCTCCGAAGGTGAGCAGCCTACCGAATCCTCCGGCATTCCGGGCATAATCCCCGGCTCAGACAAGAATACTGACGAGCGCGTTATTGACGAATCCGGCAGCATAAGCACGGACTCAGGCACTGACCTCAATATGCGCCTTGACTGGCAGGTAAGCTCCACAAGCAGCACCGAGCTTACCCTCAGCATTGATATTTACATCCGCTCCTACGCGCTCAACGAGGGTCCGCACAACGGCACACTGCGCATCTGCGGTCAGGAATACAGCTTCGTAAGCGACGAAATTTCCGCGCCCGACAACGGTCAGCTCAACGATAGCCTTATTTATCACACAAGCGTCACAATCCCCGCCGATGTCGGTGAAACCGTGGCAATTCCCATTTCGGCGGCATGGAATTTCGAGGGCAGCTACGGCGGCAGACAGGTTGACCGCCTTTCCGTCGAAAAAACCCTCACAATTCAAGGCTGAAAATTACAAATTGATTAAAAAACGCTTGACTTTCCGGACGGAAAATGTATAATAATATAGCTTGTTAATTTGGACAAGTATCCTTGCTTCCGCATTGAGCGGAGGCCAATAGACCAGAAGGAGGTGCAAACCATGGCAAAAATCAGCGAAAAGTACGAAGTAATGTACATCATCAACCCGAACTTCAGCGAAGAGCAGACTGCTGCAGTCGTTGAGAAGTTCAAGGCACTCGTTGAGGCAAATGGTACCCTGGATGAACTGGAGGAGATGGGTAAGCGCAAGCTCGCTTACGAAATCAACTACATTTCTGAGGGCTACTATGTACTGATGAAGTTCACCAGCGGCGCAGATTTCCCCGCTGAGCTGGACCGTATCCTCGGCATTACCGACGGCATCATGCGTCGCCTTATCACCCTGCGTGCAGAGTAAGGAGACGAGATATGCTTAATCACATTACAATTATGGGTCGTCTGACTCGTGACCCCGAGCTCAAGTACACCCAGTCCCAGACTCCTGTAACAAGCTTCACCCTCGCTGTTGACCGCGATTTCGGCGGCCGCGACGGCGGTGAGAAGCAGACCGATTTTATCGACTGTGTTGCATGGCGTCAGACAGCCGAATTTGTCAGCAAGTATTTTGCGAAGGGCAGCATGGCAGTCGTTTCCGGCCGCCTGCAGATTCGCGATTGGACCGACCGCGAGGGTGGCAAGCGCCGCAGCGCAGAGGTCGTTGTTGACAACATCTACTTCGGCGAAAGCAAGCGCCGCGAAGGCGGCGACATGCGCAGCGAATCCCGTCCCGCATACTCAGACTACGAGAGCGTCAGCCCCAGCATGGGTGCTTCCGCCTTCTCCGAGCTGGGCGATGACGACGGCGAGCTGCCGTTCTAATAATTCTAATAGGAGGATACAGCTTTGGCTTTCGATAAGAACAATCCCAAGAACCGCAAACGCAGAAAAGTTTGCCAGTTTTGCGTAGATAAGGCTACCGCTATCGATTACAAGGATACCGCAAAGCTCCGCCGCTACATGTCCGAGCGCAGCAAGATTCTGCCTCGCCGCACCACCGGCACCTGCGCAATGCATCAGCGTCAGCTCACCGAGGCTATCAAGAGAGCCCGCCAGATCGCTCTCCTGCCCTATGTAACTGACTGATTTACAGAAATTAAGACCGTTCCGATGGAACGGTCTTTTTTTATTGTATTTCCCTTTTGATGCGGCTGATGGCGTTTTTCTCAAGGCGCGATACCTGCGCCTGACTGATGCCAATCTCGCGCGCAACCTCCATCTGCGTTTTGCCGCTGTAAAAGCGCATTGACAGTATGCGCTTTTCGCGCTCGGACAGCTTTTCAACCGCCTCCCCAAGCGCAATCTGCTCGAGCCAATGCTCGTCCGTGTTTCGGTTATCGCCAATCTGGTCCATTACACAGACATTCTCGCCGCTGTCGCTGTAAATCGGCTCGTACAGCGACACGGGGTCGCATATCGCATCGAGCGCAAAAACAACCTCGGAGCGCTTGATGCCCAGCTCCTTTGCGATGCGCTCAACATCGGGCTCTCTGCCGAGCTCTGCCGTGAGGCGCTCCTTGACCTGCAGCACGCGGTAAGCCGTATCGCGCATCGAGCGCGAAACTCTTACTGCGCCGTGGTCACGCAGAAACCTGCGAAGCTCACCCGAAATCATCGGCACCCCGTAGGTTGAAAACTGCACATTCTGACTCAAATCGAAACAATCGATTGCCTTTATAAGTCCTATACAGCCGACCTGGAACAAATCGTCCATACTCTCTCCGCGGCCCGAAAACTTCTGAATTACCGACAACACAAGCCGCAGATTTCCCGAGATGAGCTTCTCGCGCGCCGAGGTATCCCCCGACTGCGCAGCCGCAATGAGCGAGCGCATTTCGGAATTTTTCAGCAGCGGCAGCCTTGATGTATTTACGCCGCACAGCTCAACCTTGCCCTGCATAGCATCACTCTCCTCAAGTGATGCTATTATTTCCCGTTAGTTTTCGTATTATCCCCAAAAAGCACGGCACACCCATGCCGATGCAAGAAACACTGCAAGGTCAGCGCACAGCGCCGCGGGAATTGCCCAGCGCGTTTTCTTGATTTTTGCCGCGCCGAAGTAAACCGCAATTACATAAAATGTGGTCTCGCTTGAGCCCATCATTACCGCCGCAGTGCGACCCGCAAGCGAGTCCGCGCCGCAGCTTTTAATTATATCGGCAGCGGCTGCCGTTGCGGCACCGCCGCTTATCGGGCGCAGCAGCGCAAGCGACACCGTTTCCGCGGGAATGCCCGCAATTGACAAAACAGGCTGCAAAAATTCCGCAAGCGCATCAAGCGCACCCGAGGCGCGCAGCATATAAACCGCGGGAAACAGCACAATAAGCGCAGGCAGCATATCCTTCACCGTATTAAGTCCCTCGGCAGCACCGCGCATCAGCGCCGAAAACATATCAACGCCCTTGACCGCCGCGCAGATTGCAACTGCGGTAATTATCAGCGGAACGGCAAGCGTGAGAAGAATGTTCATCGCACCGCCCTTGACATAAGCCACGCGGCAATGAGACCGACCGCGACCGATATTGCCGAGCTTATCCACACCGCAGGCAGAATGTCAAACGGCAGCGCCGCACCCTCTGCAGCGCGGATTGCGGCTATTGTAGTCGGCAGCAGCTGAATTGACGCGGTGTTAAGAACAACGAGCCTGCATAGCTCATCTGATGCGCTGCCCGCTTCACCGAGTGCCGCCATCCCCTTTGCCGCATTTATTCCCATCGGCGTTGCCGCATTACCCAGGCCAAGAAAATTCGCACTGACATTGGCAGACAGCGGCTCAAGTATCTCCTCGTGCTTTGCCGACTCGGGAAACAGAAGCCTCAGCGCAGGCTTAAGCGCCCTCGCCAGCGCCTGCGCAATGCCGCACTCGCGCATAAGCTCCATCACCGCGCACCACAGACATATCATTCCGCCGACGGAAATGCACAGCGTTACCGCCTCCTGCGCACCCTCAAGCGCCGCAGCACCCACCGCCTCGGCGGTGCCGGCAGCGCACGAAAACAGTATCGCGACAAGCATCATACCTGTCCATATTATGCCCATCAGCATTGCTCCACCCTCTTTG
>JAZULF010000174.1:0-2139 GCA_045643645.1 Oscillospiraceae bacterium | reverse complement strand
CTGCCGCCGAGGTATTCAAGGGCAAAGAACACAGCGAAGGTCTGCATCGTAAACGGCACCGCAAACGGCACCGTCAGCCATGAGCAGACGGCAATGATGCCGCTCATCATCGCAATCCTCGTAAGGTCCCTTACCGTGAATGTTTTAGTGTTTTGATTGCTCATCTGACGAAATTGGTTATTGCCTCGTACTCCGTTGCGGGATACTCAATGCCGTTGTTCTTTCCCATTTCAAAGCAGCGCATCATCCATGCCATATTTCTCGCAAGGTTTCTCATTGTCTGCAGGCCCTCAGCATCACACTCTGCATCAGCGCCGCTGCGGCCGTGAACATTGTTCCAGTAGGTTGAGCCTGCAATGGGCATCTGTGAAATGCCGAAATACTTGTTGATTGCGTCAAGCGCCGCTGTTGTGCCGCCTCTGCGGGCAACTGCAACCGCTGCACCCGGCTTGAATGCAAAGGCATCACTGCCCGAGAAGAACACTCTGTCGAGAAAGTCAAAAATTCTGCCGCTCGGGTGGGCATAGTAAACGGGCGTTGCAAATACGAAGCCGTCAGCCTCGCGCGCCTTTGCGACAAATTCGTTCACGCCGTCATCAATCACGCACTTGCCCGCTGTGCTGCAGCTTCTGCAGGCAAGGCAGTCGGATATAGGCTCGGTGCCTAACTGAATGACCTCAGTTTCTATTCCCTCGGCTGTAAACACGCCTATCATTTCCGTAAGGGCGCGCATTGTTGTTCCGTTTTCATGAATGCTTCCGTTAAGCAGCAATACCTTCATTGTAAATTCTCCTTTGTATCCGTTTATTCTTTATCCTCAAGTAAAGCAAATCTCGGACCCTCTTCGCCGACTTCGCCCGTCGGCACGAAGCCGGCTTTGCTCAAAACCTTCTGTGAGGCAACATTGCTTTCCTCGGTTTCAGCCGTAATGCAGCGCACATTCGGCTGATGCAATGCCCAATCCGCAACCGCCGCTACCGCCTCAGTTGCATAGCCGCAATTTTGATAATCGTCAGCAATGCCGTATCCGATTTCGGCTGCACCTGCATTGTCAATGCCCTTGAAGCACAGCTCACCGATATGAGTGCCGTCTTTAAGCTCAATCATCCATATCGCATACCACTCCCACTGTCCGGGATTCTGCAGGCAGCCGTTGAACATTTCAGTATAAGCCGCTTTAAGCACATCAACAGTCTGCGCTTCAATAAATGCCTCCATCTGCTCACGGGAGGCAGGATATAATTTCAATCTGTTTGTTTCAATCATGTTAATCAATAAGCTCCGTCAGCGTCTCGATATCTTTTCTTATAAGCGGCGCCATACTGTCCTTGTAACTGCTCAAATCAATACGCTGAAGCTCCGCCTTTATCATTTCGCTAAGCTCAGGCTTATAAAGCACCACCTCATGCAATGCGGCAAGGCACTGTCTTACTACCGTAGGCTTAGAGTCATGCAGCAGGGTCAGCATTGCCGGCAGAGCCTTTTCAAGTTTTCCGTCCGCATCCCATCTTGCCTGCGCGCAGCACAAGGCAAAGCCTCTCGTTCTGACATACGAGCTTGATGCGGTCAGCAAACCGAGAAAATCCTCAAAGCAGGAATAGTACTGATTGCTCTCAGCGGATAATGCGCCAATCTGCTTTGCAAGCTCATATGCTTTTTTATCGTCCTTATCCTGCAGCTTCGGGATAAGATTTTTATATACCATCGGGATATACTGAATTCCGCCGTCATTGCACAAGTCACCCTTTTGCACAAAGCCGAGCTTTGCATAGATATCCCTTGCATATACGGACGAATGCACGGTTATCTCATTTGCCGTGCTGCTATTTGCAATCTCGTTCCAAAGCCTTCTTCCGATGCCCTTGTTCTGATGCTTTCCGTCGACAAAGAACAGCGCGACATGGCTTCCCTCACTTCTCGTTGCGATAATGCCGATGAGGGTGTCATCCTCGAATGCACCGCAAGCGGAAAGCATGTCCAGATAATCCTCGGAGTGAATTGCATCCCAAAATGCCTGCTTGCTTTCTTCGGGATAATTGACCGCCTCATATTCGCAGAACACATCCCATACAAGAGGCAGCGCCTGAACTAATTCTTCTCTGTTTAATGCTTTAATCATAATACTTGCCTAATCTCAAA
>JAZULF010000173.1:0-26330 GCA_045643645.1 Oscillospiraceae bacterium | reverse complement strand
AATTACATCCTCCGTATGAGTGGTCTTGGACTTCTCTTCAGATGCTTTGGGTTTTCTTGCGAAAATTCCCGCGCTTTCGTTTTTTTCTTCCCTTACGGTCTCCTGAGTGCTCAAATCAGGCTTTTTCTTTTCGAAAACAGGCTCATCATCAAGAGGAATGTCAATTGCTCTGCGCTTTGCGCTCTTTACCCGGTTGAGCTCCTCCTCGCTCTGAGCAGGCTGCTTCTTTGCAGGTCTTACGGGCTTTTCGCGCTCGGGCTCGGGCTCATACTCAACACGCTCGCGTGTGCGAATCCATGCGATGAGCTTGGGGATTGTGATATTGAATGCACTTAAAGTGAAGAACGCAAATGCAATTACAAGGATGATTGCCGCACCGTAGAAGCTGAATGCCTTCTGACAGCCGAATGCGATAAGTCCGCCGAGCACACCGCCGCACACCATTGTGTTGCCGCCCTTGTACAGTGTTGAGAACACTTCGCCTACGCTGCCGAGGTTTTCTATAATCACGCTTGACAGCAAAAGGTCAAGCAGTGCGCCGACAAGCAGTGGAATCAGCAGTGCTGAGGTTGTTCTGAAGGAAACGGGTCTTCCGTGGTGGAAGCCGAGGATTACGGCAACGAGGATGAACACGGGAGCGCACACCCAAAAGCCGTAGCCGAACAGTCCCTTGAGAAGTCCGCCGATTGCACCGATTACTATGCCCTCATTCGAGAACATTGCAATGCCGACTATCATCGCGGCAAACAAGGATACAACTGCAAAAACCTCGCGGCGAATAGGCTTGCTCTGCGCTGCCGCAGACTTTGCCGAGCTGCTCTTTTTTGCGGGTGCGCTCTTGCTGCCTTTAGTGTTTTTCGAATTTGTTGTTTTCTTTGTTTTGGTCTGTGCCATTACTCAGAAATCCCTGCCTTTATCAGAATATCATGGAAAGAATAATCGTAAGTACGCCGACTACCCAGCAGTAGTAGGCAAAGCCGCCGAATTTTGTGCGCTTTGCAATCATCTTGAGAAGACCGATTGAAAGCACACCCGATACCATTGCGGCAATCATACCGAACAGATATGCCGGAATGAGTGAAATATCAATGCCGACCTTGAACACCTTGACAAGCTCGAGCAGGGTTGCACCGAGCACTGCGGGGATGCTCATAAGCAGTGAGAACTTGACTGCGTAGCTTCTGTTCTGACCGGTTGCTATGCCTGCTGTGATGGTTGTTCCCGAGCGGGACAGACCGGGCAGCGTTGCAACGCACTGGCAAAGACCGATGATAAGCGCATCCTTGATGAGCATATTCTTTTCGGTCTTGCTTCCCTTTTCCATCTTATCGGATACGAGCAGCATAAAGCCCGTGAGCACAAGTGCAATTCCGACGAACAGAGTCGACTGCGAAAGCATATCTATGTAATCGTTGACGGGCAGAATAAGCGCAAGCGGCAGAGTTGCAACAACAATGAGGATAAACATTCTTGCCGCGGGATACTGCTTCTTTGCGCCGTTTGCCGCTTTCTTTTTGCCCGAGAGAAGCTCAAGCAGCTCAACGACCATTGCCTTTATATCATTCCAATACATAAAGCAAATCGCTATCAGTGTTCCGAAGTGCAAAAGCACATCGAAGAACATATGACCGCCTTCGATATCGGACATATTAAAAAGATTCTGAAGTATTGCCAGATGTCCCGAGCTGGAGATGGGCAGAAATTCCGCAACACCCTGAACAAGTCCGAGAAGTATGGCTTCGCCAATTGTCATAAGGAGTAGCCTCCGTAGTTTTCCGATATTATGTATACCTAACTTAGATATAATATCATATAAAGTAAAAAAGCACAATAGTAAAAAAAGACGGTTATCCCGCCTTTTTTAATCGATTTGTTGGCTATGAAGGTAGTCGAGTGCATCAGAAAGCGTGCCGATGCCGTCAATCAGGCCGCAGCGCACCGCCTCCTCGCCGTATATTACGCTGCCGACATCGTTTGCTATCTCATCGGTAGCCATCATAAGCTCGTTATATTTTTCGCGGCTGATATTCGAGTGGCCCGTGACGAAGCCTACTATACGCTCCTGAATCCGTGCCAAGTAGTTGTAGGTCTACGGCACACCGGTTACAACGCCGTTAAGCCGTACGGGGTGGATTGTCATTGCAGCAGACGGTGCTATAAAGCTGCGCTTTGCCGCAACCGCAAGCGGTACGCCGATTGAATGACCGCCGCCGAGAACAAGCGAAACGGTCGGCTTTTTCATACCTGCAATCAGCTCCGCTATACCGAGTCCCGCCTCGACATCGCCGCCTACTGTATTGAGCAGAATGAGAAGTCCCTTAATCTCCTCCGACTCCTCAACCGCGGCTAACAGCGGCATAATGTGCTCGTACTTCGTGGTTTTTGTGTCCTCGGGCATTATCTGATGCCCCTCGACCTGCCCGATTATCGTAAGGCAGTGGATTTCGCCTTTTTTGCTTTCCGTTTTCACGCTGCCGAGTTCTTTTAGCTCCTCCATAAAAAATCACCTCTGACTTAGCATAACCAAATCAGAGGTGATTAAATACTTTTTTACTCGTTATATGCCGCAAGAACGCCCTTGTAGGTCATGTAGCAGTCGAACTTAGACACGACCTCGAACGGTGCGTGCATACTCAGCACGGGTACGCCTGCGTCGATAGTGTCGATGTTGCGGTTTGCCATGTACTTTGCGATTGTACCGCCGCCGCCCTGGTCGACCTTGCCGAGCTCACTCATCTGCCAGACAACCTTGTTCTCATCGAACAGTCTGCGCAGGTGCGCAACTACCTCGGCAGATGCATCGCTTGTGCCTGCCTTGCCGCGTGCGCCGGTGAATTTGCAGATGCCCATACCGTAGTTGAGCTTGGAATCGTTGCGCTTTTCGGATACTTCGGGGTAATTTGGGTCGAATGCCGCGGTTACATCTGCGGAGAGACAAAAGCTGTTTTCAAAGCAGCGGCGAATGTCGCTGACCTGCTCTGCGCAGAGGTCCTCCATAAAGCATTCAAAGGCTCTGCTCTGCATACCGCTTACGCCGTCGGAGCCTGTTTCCTCCTTGTCTGCAAGGATGCAGACGCAGGTCTTGTTGGGAACCACGACATCAAACAGCGCGCGCAGCTCTGCGAATGCGCAGACACGGTCATCGTGGCCGTAGCCGCCGATGAGGGAGCGGTCAAGACCTATCTCGCGCACCTCAAATGCGGGAACTGCGGTCAGCTCTGCGGAAAGGAAGTCCTCCTCAACGATGCCGTAGCGGTCATTGAGAATGCTCATAACGCTCAGCTTTACTCTGTCCTTGCCCTCGTCTGCATAGGGAACGCTGCCGATGAGAATGTTAAGTCCCTCGCCCGTTATTCCCTCAGCCATGGTCTTACTCATCTGGTCCTTGCCGAGATGCGGAAGAAGGTCGGTGATTACAAACTGGGGGTCTGCAGGGTCGCGGCCGATGACTACATCGACAAGCTCGCCGTTCTTGAGTGCGACAACACCATGCAGCTCGAGAGGAATGGTTACCCACTGATACTTCTTGATTCCGCCGTAGTAATGAGTCTTGAAGAATGCAAGCTCGTCGGACTCGTACATAGGATTCTGCTTGAGGTCAAGGCGGGGTGCGTCAACATGTGCACCTGCGATAACGCAGCCGTTTTCAAGAGGCTCCTCGCCCATAACGGCAAGCATAAGTGCCTTGCCGCGGTTGTTGCGGTAAATTTTGCTGCCGGGCTTGAGCTCCATGCCGCGCTGATATTCAACGAAGCCGCAGGACTCTGCCTGCGCGATTGCGAGCTTTACTGCCTCGCGCTCGGTGCGTGCGGCATTGAGAAACTCCATGTACTCGCGGCAGTAGTTTTCAAGCGCAACGCGCTCCTCGGTGTCAATGAGGTCATATCCGTTTTTCTGCTGATAGAACAGCTCATTTCTGATTTCATTCATTTCAAAGCACTTCCTTATACAGATTTTTGCATTCTGCTGCAAATTCCTCTTCGCTTCCGAAATTGCGGAGAACGAAGTCGCATTTTTCTTCAAAATATTCGTTCGGCTGCTGCGCGTTTATACGCATTTCGGCATACTCGCGGCTTATGCCGTCGCGCTTCATTATGCGCTCTATGCGTGCATCTTTATCGGCAACAACTCCGATTACCGCCTTGCAGCGCTCTGCAAGTCCGCTTTCCATAAGCGCGATTGCGTCAATTGCCGCAAGCCTTCCGCCCTGCATTGCCCAATCCTCAAGCATTTGCTGAACCTTCATACCTATGTGGCGGTGGGTTATCGCGTTTAAGTCATAAAGGGCAGCTTCGTCGCTGAAAACCACCGCGCCGAGCTTTTTGCGGTCAAGCTCGCCGTTTATAACCACTCCGTCAAAGCGGTTTGCGATATCGCGCAGAAGCTCTGCATCCGTGCGCAGCATCTCGTGGTAGATTGCATCGCAGTCAAGCACCTTTGCTCCCTGCTTTTCAAGCGCGTTAAGCGCCGTTGTCTTGCCGCAGCCGCTGCCGCCTGTTATGCCTATAACCGTGAGATTATCCGCAAGCGCTGTGCGTATTTTGCTTTCGCTCAACGCGCCTGAGCGCAGGATTTTGTACGGCACGGTGCTCATATCAATGATTGTAGACTCGGTGCCTATGCCGCACTCGCCACCGTCAATGACAGCGGCAATTTTGCCGTCAAAGTACTTTACAACGCTTCCGGCATTTTTAGGGCTCGGCTCGCCCGAGGGATTTGCCGAGGGTGCAGCAAACGGAAGCTCCGCAAGCTTAAGCGCCTCAAGAGTCATCGGATGGTCGGGGCATCTGAGTGCAACGGTTTTGCCTCCCGCCCGGACAATCTCGGGCACAATCGGCTTTGATTCAAGCACAATCGTTAGCGGGCCAGGCCAGAATTTATCGGCAAGCGCCTTTGCCTGCTGCGGCACATTCTCACAGTACTTTTCCATTGCGCTGCTGTCGGGCACCATAAGCGCAAGGGGCTTGACCTGCGGTCTGCCCTTGACCTCATATATCTTCTCTACGGCCTCGGCGCAAAGTCCGTTGCCCGCAAGACCGTAAACGGTTTCAGTAGGCACGGCAACAAGCTCACCTGCGGCAATCAGCCTTGCCGCATCAGCCATATTCTCTTTTATTATTTTCGTTTCCATCATCGTTTAAGCCTGATTTTTCAGTTTTTCGGCCTGGTCTGCCGTTACAAGCGCATCGATTATCGGGTCTAAATCGCCGTTTATTACATTTGCGATGTTGAAATTTCTCACATCGCCCGTAAGTCTGTGGTCTGTTACTCTGTTCTGCGGGAAGTTATAGGTGCGCACTCTGTCGCTTCTGTCACCCGAGCCGACCTGATTTTTACGCTCGGCCGCAATTGCCGCCTGCTGCTTTGCCTGCTCGGCCTCATACAGCTTTGAGCGCAGTATCTTCATTGCCTTGTCCTTGTTCTTGTACTGGCTTCGCTCGTCCTGACATTCAACCACAACGCCCGTGGGGATATGCGTAATGCGGATTGCGCTTTCCGTCTTGTTGACATGCTGTCCACCTGCGCCTGATGAGCGATAGGTGTCAATCTGCAAATCGTTGGGATTTATCGCAAACTCAACCTCTTCCGCCTCGGGAAGAACGGCAACTGTTGCCGCCGAGGTATGAATTCTGCCGCCCGATTCGGTTTCGGGAACGCGCTGAACGCGGTGGCCGCCTGCCTCGAACTTGAGTCTTGAGTATGCGCCCTCACCCTCAACGACAAAGCTAATCTCCTTGATGCCGCCGAGCTCGGTTTCATTGACATTGACAATATCAATTTTCCAGCCCTTGCTCTCGGCATACATTGAGTACATTCGGAACAAATCGTATGCAAACAGTGAGCTTTCCTCACCGCCTACGCCGCCGCGGATTTCCATAATGATATTGCGGCTGTCATTGGGGTCCTTAGGCAGCAGAAGAAGCTTCAGCTTTTCCTCAAGCTCCTCGCGTCTGAGCTTTGCATCGGCATACTCCTCCTGCGCAAGCTCCTTGAACTCGGGGTCACTCATAAGCTCCGTTGCCTCGTCCATTGCAGTCAAGCAGGCAGAATACTCCCTGTAGGCATTGACAATAGGCTCAAGCTCCTTCATTTCCTTTGCGCATTTTGTGTATGCCGCAGGGTCTGCAAAAATCTCGCCGCTTTCCATGCGCTGCTCAATCTCAGCGTATTTATTTTCAAGCTGTTTTAACTTCTCGAGCATATTAAACTCCAAACTGTTTTATTAGTCTATGATAGCACATTTTGCCTTTAATGTAAAACAAATCAGCGTGCTCGCAGCTGCCAGAATGCAACCGCGGATGCTGCCGCTGCATTGAGCGAATCAACACCGTGCGACATGGGGATTAAAACGGTGTAATCGCAGGCGGCAATGGTTTCTTCAGCAAGTCCCCTGCCCTCGTTGCCGATTACAATTGCGAGCTTTTCCTCAGCCGCCAAGCAAGGGTCTTCTATGCTGACAGAGTCATCTCGCAGTGCCATTGCGGCGGTCTTGAAGCCCATTTGCTTCAGCTTATCGATGCCGTCAATTCTTGTCCACGGAATCTGAAAAACGGTACCCATGCTGACCCTGACGGCGCGTCTGTACAAGGGGTCGCAGCAGGTGCTGTTAAGCAGCACGGCATCTATGCCGAGTGCCGCTGCCGAGCGGAAGATTGCGCCGATATTCGTCGGGTCTGCAATCGATTCAAGCACCGCTACTCTGCGTGCGCCCTTACACACGGCTTCTATATCCGCAAGCGGCGGTCTGCGCATTGCGCACAGCACTCCGCGCGTGAGCTTATAGCCCGTAAGCTTCTCCAAAAGCTCGCTGTCGGCAGTATAAACGGGCACATCAGGGCAGCGGCCTATTAGTCGGCCTGCCTGCCCGTCAATGTGTCGTCGCTCCATGAGAAACGAAACGGGTACACAGCCTGCGTTGAGCGCATACTCAATTACCTTTGTTGTTTCGGCTATAAAAATGTCCTTTCCGTGATGCAGCTGAGCTTCGGTAAGGCGCGCATACACCTCAAGTCCGGGCATTGAAAAGTCAGTGATTTCAATAATGTTCGGCATTTTATCTCCTTATGCTTCCGCGTGAGCATCCTCAAGTTTGCGGAACATTTTTTTCAGCACAATTGCCGCTGCAATTGCAAGCACGAATTCCGCGACAAGCTGCGCGTATGCAAGACCGTAAAGCGGAAACAGCTTATCAAGCACAATAAGTGCGGGGATTTCAAGCACGATTTTTCTTGCGATGGCAAATGCAAGCGATTTGCCGCCCATACCGCATGCCTGAAATACCGCAACCACGATGAAGTCATAGCACAGAAACGGCAGTGCAAGCGACATGGCGCGCAGGAACACTGTTCCGTATGCAATAACCTCGGCATCGTTGAGGAAGGTTGCCGTAATAGTACCCGAGGCAAAGCACATCGCAGCAGTCATCACGATTATAATCGTCATCGAGATTTTTGTTGTAAACGCAAGGGAATTTCTCATTCGCTTTATGTTGCCGTCAGCGTAGTTATAGCTTATAAGCGGCATAATGCCCTGCGAAAGTCCCATGGATATATACATCGGCACAAGCGCGATTTTATGCGAAATTCCCATTGCCGCAACCGCCGCCGCGCTGTTATAGGCTGCGGTGAAGTTGTTGAGAACTGTCATACCAATAACATTGAGAAGATTCTGAATTGATGCGGGAATGCCGACATAGCATATATCCTTTGCGATGTCCTTGCGAAGGCAGAACATTTTGGGATTGACGCAGACATAGGTGTTTCCGCGCTTGATAAGCATAAGCACGACATAATAAGCGCATGCAGCACAGTTTGAGATAAAGGTTGCAAGACCTGCGCCCGCTGCCCCCATACCGAGTCCCCACGGCAGAATGAAAATCGGGTCGAGAATGATGTTGAGAATGCATCCGCTCATCGTGCCGATGCTTGCGTGAAGTGATGCGCCCTCCGCACGCACAAGGTATGCCATAATGACATTCATAATGGCAGGCACTGCGCCGCAGGATACTGTCCACAACAGGTAATCCGAGGTTGCTTCCCATGTTTCGCTATCCGCTCCGAGAAGTCCGAGCAGCGGAGCTTTGAACACCGTGCAGCAGATTGAAAGCAGCGCTGCAAAAAACAGTGCGCAGTAAAAGCCGAAGGCTGAGCTTCTGTATACGGTTTCGTAGTCCTTGCTGCCGAGTGAGCGGCTCATCTTGCTTGATGTGCCCACTCCGAACAGATTCGTAACCGCATTAAACGCAAGCAGCACGGGTGCCGCAAGCGTTACGCCCGCGTTCTGAACCGCGTCATTCAATGCGCCTACAAAGAATGTATCGGCAAGGTTATATATAATCATTACCATCGACGAAATCACCGACGGTATGCATAGAGCCGCTACCGCCTTGGGAATCGGGCGGGTTTCAAACAGCTCTGTTTTGTCCATGCTCTTCATTTATGAAAAATGCGCCTCTTTTGACATAATATAAAGAGTATTATACTAAACTGAGAGCAAAAAAACAACCTGCGCAGAGCGCAGGTTGTTTGATTTATAGGCTTATTTTGCTTTGACCGACACCACATTACTGTAGGCAGAGTCTGCATAGGTGCTGACATTGGAAACCGCAACTACCTTGTAGTAGTAGGTTGTGCCTGCGCTTGCAGACGAATTGGTGTAGGTGGTCTTAGTGGTGGTGTCGTAGCTCTTGAAGTTCTTGCCGTCTGTCGAGCGGTAGATTACATACTTATCCGCGCCGTCAACAGCAGTCCAGCTGAGCTTGGGATGTCCGCTGCTGAGTGTGATGCTTACTACGGGTGCTGCGCAGTCACAGGTGATGTACTTAACCGCGCTGAATGCGGAATCGCCGTAGCTTGACCTGCCGCAGATTGCCTTGACCTTGTAGTAGTAGGTGCTGCCCGCTACCGCAGAGGTATTGGTGTAGCTTGTGTTGGTTGTGGTGTAGTACTTTACATACTCACCGGTGCTGCTGGTTGCACGCCAGATTTCATAGCCGGTTGCGCCCTCAACCGCTGCCCACTTGAGAGTAGGCTTACCGCTTGCGGCGCTTATGCTGATGGTTGCAACGGGTGCTGCGCAATCGCAGGTGCGGCTTACAGCGTTGCTGAATGCGGAATCGCCGTAGCTTGATGCGCCGCAGATTGCCTTGACCTTGTAGTAGTAGGTGTAGCCTGCTACTGCGGAGGTGTTGGTATAGCTTGTGCTTGTTGTGGTGTAGTACTTGGTATACTCACCGGTGCTGCTGGTTGCACGCCAGATTTCGTACTTTGTTGCGCCTTCAACCGCTGCCCACTTGAGAGTAGGCTTACCGCTTGCGGAATCATTTGAGATTGTTACAACGGGTGCTGCGCAGTCGCAGGTGATGTACTTGATTGAACTGTATTCGCTTGTGTATCCGTTTTCGTTAACGGCAACAACCTTGTAGTAGTAGGTAGTGCCGGGAACGGCGGAGGTGTTGGTGTAGCTTGTATTTGCGGTGGTGTAGTACTTGGTGTAGCTGCCGTCCTTGCTGGTTGCGCGGTATACCTCATACTTGACTGCATTGTCAACGGCATTCCACTTAAGAGTGGGCTTGCCGCTGGCTGCATTGATGCTGATTGAAGGAATGGGCTCCTCAACATAGTTCGGATTTGCTTCGCCGCAATAATCACAGCAGGCACCGGAGAAGTTGTGTCCGGTTGCGCGGTCCATAATTGCTGTGTAGCTCTGTCCGCAGACGCAGGTGTAAACGACATAGCCGTCGGTTGTGCAGGTGACATCAGCCCTTGCGGTTTCAACATATATATGCTCGTGCAGCTCAAGGTCGATATCACCGCATGTGTCGCAGATGCCGTTTATGTATGCATGACCGAGAGGATTGGTTTCTATTGTTTCTATTGCACCGCATACGGAGCAGACTCTCTGCAGTGCGCCCTTTTCGGCGCAGGCAGCTGCCTTTGTAACGGTCCATTCACCGAAGCTATGGCCGAGTGCTGCTACATAATTGTCTGTGTAGCTATCACCGCAGGCGCAGGTGTAGGTGGTGTAGCCCTGCTCGGTGCAGGTAGGTGCGGTTACTACTGCTTCGTAGTTGTGGGTATGGCCGAGTGCGGGAATGACCTCGGTCTTGGTTTCATTGCAGGTGCTGCAGGTGAAGGTCTTTACGCCTTCGGTGTATTCACCGGCTTCGGTGGTAACAACGCCAGCATCCCAGCTATGACCGAGTTCGTTTATATCGCGGGTTTCAAATTCCTCACAGCGTTCGCAATAGCGGGTTTCTACGCCCTTTTCGGTGCAGGTGGCTTCCTTGGTAACGGTCCAATCGCCGAAGCTATGGCCAAGTGCCTCACCTACATATTCGTGACATCTCAGACAGTATGCAGGTCGTTCGCAGGTTGCTTCTGTCAGCAGGTGGCCGAGTGCCTCGCCTACATATTCGTGACATCTCAGACAGTATGCAGGCTCTGTACAGGTTGCTTCTGTCAATGTGTGACCAAGTGCCTCGCCTATGTATTCGTGGCATACGGTGCAGTATGCAGGCTCTGTACAGGTTGCTGCCGTCAAAGTGTGGCCGTTTGCCTCACCTACATATTCGAGGCATACGGTGCAGTATGCAGGGTCGGTGCAGTTCGCTGCCGTCAAAGTGTGGCCGTTTGCCTCACCTACATATTCGTGGCATACGGTGCAGTATGCAGGCTCGGTGCAGGTCGCTGCTGTCAAGGTGTGGCCGAGTGCTGCTATTTCGCAGGTTTCGTTCATATGGCAGCGGCTGCATGAGCGGGTTTCGCTTCCCTTTTCAGTGCAGGTGGCTTCCTTGGTGGTCTGCCATGCGCTGAAGTCATGGCCGAGTGCATCGACTCGGTTGTCAATATAGCTATAGTTGCAGTTTTTGCAGGTGTGGGTGGTAAAGCCGCCTGCAGTGCAGGTCGGTGCGGTTACTACTGCATCGAAGCTATGACCGATTGCCTCTACCACGCAGGTCATCGTTGCATCGCAACGGCTGCAATAGCTGGTTTCAACGCCGTCCTCGGTGCAGGTTGCCGCCTTGGTGGTCTGCCATGCGCCGAAGTCATGGCCGAGTCTTGAAGTGAAGTCGGATTTATAGCTGTCGCCGCAGTACTTGCAGATGTTTAAGGTATATCCGTCAGCAGTGCAGCTGGGGGCAACTACCATCTTCTCATAATAGTGTCCGCTTGCTTCCGCAACGCTGGTTTCGCTGATGTGGCAGCGGCTGCAGTAGCGGATATTTACGCCGTTTTCGGTGCAGCTTGCTGCCTTGTATACCTGCCATGCGCCGAAGCTATGACCGAGCTTTGAGGTGTAATCGGATTTGTAGCTGTCACCGCAGGTCTTGCAGGTGTAGGTGGAATAACCGTCCTCGGTGCAGGTTGCCGCGGTTGTGGTCTTAGCGTAGCTATGACCCGTTGCGCTTATCGCGCGCGTCTCGCTTACTCCGCAGTGGCTGCAGTAGCGGGTTTCAACGCCGTCAGTTGTGCAGGTTGCTGCTTTTGTAACGGTCCACTTGCCGAAGCTATGACCGAGGGCTGCGGTGCGGTTATCGACATAGCTGTCATTACAGTACTTGCAGATATAGGTGGTGTAGCCTTCTGCGGTGCAGGTAGGTGCGGTTATAACCGCGTTGTACAGATGGTCACCGTAGTCACCGTGTACAATGCCGCACTCGCAGACTGCCTTATCCGAGCAGTTTGCCTTTCTGCCATTGTCATTGTGCGGTGCGCGTGTATTTTCAATCTCAATGCCGCAAACTGTGCAGTACTGCCAATGGTAATTATCATCGTAATCGAATGCCGAGGTGTGGTCTGTTTTTTCGAGTACGACATTATTCTTTATAAATATCTGAAGACCGTTCGGTCTGAAGTATTTGCCGCAGACATCGCAGACATAATACTCAATATTACCCTCTTCGATGCAGGTTGCTGCCTTGTAGGGCACTAATGTAAGCTGATGGCTTGCGTTGCTGCTGCTCAGGGTAACCGCGCTCTGTGCAAGAGGCTCTCCCTCACCCAGCGCATTGTCATAGCAATTGCCGCACAGTGCGCACTTCCAGTGCTCGATGTTGCCGTTTTTGATGCAGCTTGCTTCAACGCGGTCAACATGATTAAGCTCATGTGCAGCGGGGTCAACGGGAAGCACGATGTCTGCACGGTTAAGCTCGTTTACAGCAGCGCTTTCGGCATACATTCTGTGGCAGACTTCGCACTGCCAATAATCAATAACGCCTTCGGAGCAGCAGGTAGGTGCCGTACCCGCGTTAAACACAAGAGTGTGCTCCTCGCAGGGTTCTCTCAGGGTTACATTGAGAACTGCAACATCACTGATTACGCCGTGGGTTCTTACATCACCGACATGATATACAACGCAGCGGATTCGCATTCCGTCCATATCGGCGCTAACATTCTCAAGTGTCAGGGTTGCGCCTGTTCCGAGTGCCGTAGCCTCGCTGAGGCTCTGGTCAGCGCGATACCAGAAATAGCTGATATTCTGGTCATTAAAAATGCCCTTCATCGTTGCTGCGACGGTAAAAACGGCGTCGGAGCCCTCGGTGACGGTCTGTGATGCGGGTTGTTGGGTAATTGTGATGTCGTGGTCTGCAAATGCACTTAAGGGCATCAGCGTAACGAGCATCATAACTACCAATACAAAGCTGAGAATTCTTTTCATAGTTATCCTCTCTTTCAACGGCAAATTCTGATAATGCTGTGAAATAATTAACCGATTATATTCTACAATATTTTTCATCAAAACACAACATTTAATAGCATGATATACAAAGCAAATAACAATGTTGAAAAATTCAAGTTTAACGCCGGCAAGGGCAACCGCTCGGAGATAACAAGGTCGTGCGTTCTTTCTATCAAACAGCAAAAAAGGAATACTGCCTACTGGCAGTATTCCTTTTTGGTACGCCCGATGCGATTCGAACGCACGAAGCGCCTTCGGCACTTCGTGTCGCTTTATGTCCCCACTCGCTCGCCCTTGCAGGCAAGGGCATCCGCTCGGAGATGACAAGGTCGTGCGTTCTTTCTCTCAAACAGCAAAAAAGGAACACTGCCTACTGGCAGTATTCCTTTTTGGTACGCCCGATGCGATTCGAACGCACGACCTTCAGAGTCGGAGTCTGACACTCTATCCAGCTGAGCTACGGGCGCATTTGCCCGATTATTATAGCAAAGCCGCTGCGCAATGTAAAGCGGCTTTTGTCGGCATCAGATTATGATGCCGTTGCAATGGTCTATCTCGTGCTGGATTATCTGCGCGGTGAATCCCGAGAAGGTGCCGCGCTTCTTATTGTACTGCATATCGCGGTATTCCACGGTTATGCTCTCATAGCGCTGAGTCTTGCGGACACCGCTTAAGGACAGGCACCCTTCCTCGGCGGTATAGCTCTCCTTTGGGTGGGCGCAGATTACGGGATTGAACATAACCATATAGCCGGGTCCTGCCTGAAATACGATTATGCGCTTCAGAACACCAATCATATTTGCCGCCATACCAACGCAATGCTCGGAATTTGCGCGCAGCGTATCCAAAAGGTCCTGCGCAACAGGCAGGTCCTCTTTCTTTGCCGTTTCGGATTTGCGCGACAGAAACATCATATCGCGCATAACAGGTCTTACCATCAGAATTCGATTACTACGGGTGCTTCGGTGAAGGAGCTGATGGTTGCAACGCCTGACTTGAAGTACAGAACAACGCAGTTGCCGTCACCGGGTGCGTACATACCTCTGAGGTTCTCGTACTGGGAAAGCATATGCTCGCAGGCATCGATGCTGTCATCGGCATAAAGCTCACCCTCAACGCGAATCCATTCTCCGCCCTTCATTGCGCACAGCTCAACCTTGGGGTTCTTCTCAATCTGCTTGAAGAGTGCCTTCTTCTTGCCGGTCTGAATGCCGAGCTTGCCGTTATAGAGGTCGATTGTGCCGAAGGGGCGTACTCTGGGCTGGTCGCCGTCGGTTGTAGCAACAAAATATGTGCCTGCTGACTTGATAAAATCATAAATTCTCTGCATTGTTATTCCTCCTTGAATTTAGTTCTTTGTATTTAATATACAGCCTTTACGGCACTTTAGCAAGCTTGACTTATCGCAAAAAATCTGCTAACCTTTCTATCCGTGAAGGGAGTCTTTTTATGGAACTCAGAGATATTTACAGCCTCGACAGAATGCCCCTCGGCAAGACCGCCGTTCGCGGTGAGCCGGTAGGCGATGACGAGTTTTTCATGGTCATACATGTCTGCATTTTCAACTCAAAGGGCGAAATGCTTATTCAGCAGCGTCAGCCGTTCAAAAAGGGCTGGTCGAATATGTGGGACATCACCTGCGGAGGCTGCTCCGTTTCGGGTGAATCGAGCCGCGACACCGTACATCGCGAGCTTTCAGAGGAGCTTGGCATAGACATTAATTTTGACGGTGTACGCCCGAATATGACTGTCAACTTTGACCACGGCTTTGATGATTTTTATCTCATCAATCGTGACCTTGACCTTGACTCACTCAGACTTCAGCCCGAAGAGGTGCAGGCGGTCAAATGGGCATCGATGGAGGAGATTTTCGCGATGATTGACGACGGAAGCTTTATTCCGTTTTTCAAGAGCTTCATCCATCTTCTGTTTGATATCCGCAACAAGCCCGATTGCCTGAATATATAAGCAAAAGGACGCACAAGGTGCGTCCTTTTTTATTATTCTTCGTTTTCTTCTGTTTCTTCGGTTTCGTCGATTTCCTCATCGGGCTCCTGGATATGGTCGTTGTAGCTTAAGGGCTTGCCCGAGATGAGCTTCTTGTGGGAAATGCTCTTTGTGATGCTGCCCACAACACCCTTGACGAGTGCCTGCGCTGCCATATGCTTGCCGATGATGGCTGCAAGGTCGGTATCGGGAGCAAGGTCTGTAACCGTGCCCTCCATGATGCCCATACTGCGCCAGAACATTGTCATCGAGCGCGGTACCTTGATGCTGAAGTCGGTGGCAATATGATAAAGGTCTGCAAAGATATCAACAGTACTGCTCATCTCAGCCATACTGATGACTCTGTACTTGTCGAGATACTTGCGCATGCGCTCGTAGTACTCGTTCATATTGATGTTGGGGTCGTGCTCGCATATACGCAGAACATTATCCGCAAAGCCGATATAATCGTTGGAGAAAATTGCTCTCATACACTGAGTTACGAGCTCAGCGTCCTTTTCGGTGAGTCTGCCCATCATACCGAGGTCGAGCCATACAATTCTTCCGTCCCATACACGGATATTGCCGGGATGGGGGTCTGCGTGGAAAAATCTGTCCTCAGCAAACTGCTTTATGTAGTTATTGATGAACTTGGTGCAGACCTCGTTCAAATCATAACCCTGCTCCTTGAGCGCATCAACATCATTGAGCTCAACACCGCCGATATACTCCATAACGAGCACATTTCGTGTTGTCAGCTCGTCATATACCTTCGGGCAGTAGACATACTGAATGCCCTCAATGTTTCGTCTGACAGTGCGGATATTCTCCGCCTCGCGAAGAAAGTCCATCTCCTCCTGCGCAACGAGCCACATTTCGTCAATGCAGTCGCACAGGTCCATAACATCATTGACATTCTTTATCTTGACAATGCCGAGTGCCTTCTTGAGCAGCTTGCAATCTCGCTCCATGGTTTCGTAGATACCGGGGCGCTGAATCTTTACTGCAACATGGGTGCCGTCAAGCAGGATTGCCTCATGCACCTGAGCAATTGATGCCGCACCGAGAGGATAAGGCAGAATGCGCTCAAAAACGGTGTTCCAGGGCTTGCCGTATTCCTCGCTGATAATCTCGCGCATCTGCGCGGTTACAAGCTGGGTTGCATTGGTACGCAGGCTCTTGAGTGCCTCGCAGTACTCCATCGGCAGCACCTCGGGGTGCATGGACAGAAGCTGACCGAGCTTGACAAAGGTCGGACCGAGCTCCTTGAACATTTCACAAAGCTTGTCGGGGGTAATTCCCTGCATAACCTTGTATCTGCTCATCACTCTGATTATTTCAAGCAGGCGTTTGGTATCGCCGGTAAGTTCAGTGGTTGCGTTTGCCATAGCTTATTCCTTCGTCAAATTATAGTATCTAAAATATAGCAGGTATGCGTCTGATTGCCGTCATCGGTGAAGCTGACGATATGGTCTTCAATCATCTCAAAGGTATCGGGTCTTACAACGAGCACCTCGCTGCTTCCCTTTTCCCACAGATAAACCGCATCCTCATAAGCTATCTCACCGTTGCGCAATCCGACTCGTATGGACATGCTCACATTATTGTAAGTAAATTCATTTGAATTAACAAGCTCAATTCTGCCGAGCTCTTTGGGCTGCACCGTTGGGTCAATTATATAACCCTTGAGTCTGCTGCCCTTATTATCTGAAAATTTTACACCCGTAAAGCTTGCAAACTCATTGTCCGCATTGATTTTCAGCGCATCGGCTTTTATGAGGTACAGCTTTTCGCCGCCTGCCCAAACCCACACGCAGCCCGAATGCTCGGAGGACAGCTTTGCAAAGCGCTCGTAGTCCTCTCTCAGCTCCGCCTGCGCCTGCGACGGCGTTTCGGCATCAAGGCCCTTGACCTCAAACACATAGGCAGGCACCCTTGACCTTGCATTCATAATGACAGCAAAAACCACGGCAAGGATTGCAACCGTCACTGCCGCGCATAGAATTATCAGCTTTTTTGATGTGCTTAACTGCTTAAGCTTACTTGCAAACATAGCGTTTCCCCCGCAAGTGAATATCTTGTTTATTTTATCAGAAAAAGCTCGATTTTTCAAGGCTTTTTGCCCCGTAACGCTGGTACAGTACAATTAGCCCGTAAATGTTGAAAAAGCACCATCCAATGGATGATGCTTTTTGGTGACCCGTACGGGAATCGAACCCATGTTACCGCCGTGAAAGGGCGGTGTCTTAACCGCTTGACCAACGGGCCATATGAAAGGCGCAGTTTTTTGCGCTGCGCCTTTTTTGGTAGCGGCACCTGGATTCGAACCGGGGACACTGCGGGTATGAACCGCATGCTCTAGCCAACTGAGCTATGCCGCCATTTCTCAAATGAGCAATTGGAATTTTAACAGACATAGCGTTTGTTGTCAACATATTTTTTCAATTTTCTTAAAATTTATTATGACGGGAGGTAGTTTGCAGGGTTAACGCTCTTTCCGTCCTTGCTCATCGCAACATGGATATGGCTGCCCTGGCTTATCTCACAGATGGCAGTTGAGCCTACCGAGCCTATTACATCGCCCGCTTTTACACTGTCACCTTCCTTGACGGTGGGTGTTTCGGCAAGGTTTGAATAGGTCGATTTTATGCCCGCTCCGTGGTCGATGACAACAGTTGTACCGTAAAGGTCGTCCTTTGTGATGCTCTCGACCTTGCCATCTGCTGCGCTGCGGACTACCTCACCCTGCTCAGCAAGAATGTCAATGCCGTCGTGGGTGCGCCAATCCTTCATGGTTACATCATAAGAGAGCGTTTCAACCGCATAGTCGCGCTCCACCTCGCCTTCCACGGGCCATACCCACGCCTCAGGCTCTCTCCAGACATCGTCTGAGGTCCATGTGCCGGTTGCAATGATATCGTCCTTCTCGGCGTCCACAGCCGCCTCAGGCGGCTCCTCGTTGATTACGGGTGCCGTTTCGGTGATTACCTCGGTCGGATTTTCAAGTGTCATTCCCGGATTGAGGTCAATATCAGTACCGTCGTCCGAATTGAGCGCAATTATCAGCGCGGACACACCGATTACTGCCACACATAGTGCAAGGACTATGTAGAAGCCCTTGCCTGCAAAAAACTTATCTATCCTTTTGGATTTACCGTTTTCCATACAGAAACCTCCTAAAAATCAGGTTGTTTCTATTTTTGACTCAATTTCTCGGTAATATACACTGCAGGCAAAAAATATCACCCGCAGCGAATACGCTGCGGGTGTTGTTTCAACATTTTCGGTTATTGCATTTTGCCTGGCAGCTTGCGCAGTCCTTGCAGCAGCCCGCTCCGTTTTTCTTGATGGAGCGAAGCGCAAGGAAAAGCCAAACAGCAATGCCGATGATTATTACTATTTCCATATCAAAGCACCATCCCAGCTATCGCATAGACTATGTACGCTACAAGCCATGCAACACAGCACTGACTTATTACAACGCCAGCGGTTTTAACCGTGCTGTTAAGCTCGTGCTTGATTGTGGATATTGCCGCCACACAAGGTGTGTAAAGAAGCGCAAACGCAAGGAAGCTGAGTGCCGAGCGCATTGTGAATATGCTTCCGATTGCGGCAACGAGTGCGTCCGAGCCGACATTCATAAGCACGCCGAGAGTGCTGACTACGGCTTCCTTTGCCATAAGGCCCGTTATAAGACTTGTCACAACGCGCCAGTCGGCAAAGCCGAGCGGTCTGAACACAGGTGCCATCCACATGCCTATCGCGCTCAGGAGGCTTGCGGTGCTGTCAGAATCGACAACATTGAGCTTTGCGTCAAAGTGCTGCAGGAACCATATGATTATCGTTGCAACGAAAATGACGGTAAATGCGCGGCGTATAAAGTCCCACGCCTTTTCCCACATAAGCAGCATTACGCTCTTGAATGAGGGCATGCGGTAATTGGGAAGCTCCATTACAAAGGGCACGGGATTGCCCGTAAACGCGGTCTTGCTGAGCACCTTTGCAGCGATTATGCCGACAAATATGCCGCCGATGTAAAGAAGTGTCATAACAAGTCCGCCGTTATGCGGGAAGAATGCCGCCGTGAATACCGCGTAGATGGGTATCTTTGCCGAGCAGCTCATAAACGGAATGAGCAGCATGGTCATTCTGCGGTCGCGGTCAGAGGACAGTGTTCTTGTGGCCATTATTGCAGGTACTGAACAGCCGAAGCCGATTAGCATAGGCACAAAGCTGCGTCCCGAAAGACCTACCTTGCGCAGCAGCTTATCCATTACAAACGCTACGCGCGACATATAGCCCGTATCCTCTAAAATTGCGAGGAAGAAGAACAGAACGAGTATTATCGGCAGGAAGCTGAGTATGCTGCCTACGCCAGCAAACACGCCGTCAATGACAAGACTCTGCACGACGGGGTTTAAGCCGTAGGCTGTGAGCGCATTGTCAACGATGACCGTGAGGCTTTCAATGCCCATTGCAAGCAGGTCGGAAAGGCGCTGACCCACAACGCTGAAGGTCATCCAGAAGGTAAATGCCATAATGGCGATAAACATTGGAATTGCAAGGTATTTATTAGTCAGCACCTTGTCGATTTTGATGCTGCGCTGCTGCTCCTTGCTCTCCTTTGCCTTGACAACCGCCTCCATGCAAACCGCCTCAATGAAGCGGTAGCGCATATCCGCAAGTGCTGCGTTGCGGTCAAGTATGCTCTCTGTTTCCATCTCAACAACCGCATGCTCGATAAGGTCGAGCTCGTTATCGCTGAGCTTCAATGAGTCTATTATTTCCTCATCGTTTTCAATTACGCGTGTTGCCGCAAATCTTGACGGCACACCGATATTTTCCGCATGGTCCTCAACAACATGGCTGACCGTATGTATGCAGCGGTGAACGGGACCTGCCGAGCAAAAGTCGATTCTGCGCGGCTTCTGACGCTTCTGCGCGGTTTCGATAACGACCTGAATAAGCTCGTCAACACCGTCATTTTTTGCCGCGGCAATGGGTACAACGGGTATACCCAATCTCTCGGACAGAAGCTTGATATCAATCGAACCGTGATTTCCGAGCAGCTCATCCATCATATTGAGTGCAAGCACCATAGGCTTGCCCATCTCAATCAGCTGAAGCGTGAGATAAAGGTTTCGCTCAATGTTCGTTGCATCAACAATATTCAGTATAGCATCGGGATTTTCATCGATTATAAAGCTGCGTGTTACCTTTTCCTCCCCCGAATACGGGCGGATGGAATAAATACCGGGAAGGTCAACAATGCTGCAGTTTTTATAGCCCGTGACCTCACCCATTTTATGCTCAACAGTTACGCCGGGAAAATTGCCGACATGCTGGTTTGAGCCTGTGAGCTGATTGAACAGAGTTGTCTTGCCGCAGTTTTGGTTACCTACAAGTGCTATTACCACGGCTTACACCTCCTCACTCGGTCTTACCTCAATTTTCGAGGCATCGTCCTTGCGGATTGTCATTGTGTAGCCTCTGAGGTAAATCTCAATGGGGTCGCCGAGGGGTGCCATCTTGCGCACGGTAACCTCGGTGTGCGGTATAAGTCCCATATCAAGCAGGTGGCAGCGAAGATTTCCCTCTCCGCCGACCGATATAATTACAGCCTTCTTTCCGATAGGCAGCTTATCAAGTGTCATAGTTCGCCTCCGTGTTAGCCTCTGCTAACTGTGGTTAGTTTATGCTAACTCACATTGTTTGTCAATAGGCAAAATAAAAAAAGCAGAAAAGAAATTTCTTCTTTTCTGCTTTTATATTCATTTATGCACCGAGATATGCAGCCTTGACCTGCTCATTTGTAAGCAGCTCAGAGCCCGGTCCGCTCATTGTGATGCGGCCGGTTTCGAGAACATAGCCGGAATGTGCGGTCTTGAGAGCCATATTTGCGTTCTGCTCAATGAGAAGAACGGTAACGCCCTGCTTGTTGATTTCCTTGATGATATCGAAGATACCGCGGACAACAATAGGTGCAAGACCGAGCGAGGGCTCGTCCATCATGATAACCTTGGGACGGCTCATAAGTGCTCTGCCGACTGCCAGCATCTGCTGCTCGCCGCCTGAGAGTGTGCCACCCTCCTGCCATGAACGCCCCTTGAGCGTGGGGAACAGGTCGTAAACCCACTTGAGGTCCTCCTCAAGGTCATCGTTACGCAGGTATGCGCCGATTTTCAGATTTTCAAGAACGGTCAGGTCGGGGAAGATTTTTCTTCCCTCGGGAACGAGGGTGATGCCGCGGGTAACGATAGTGGTCGGGTCCTTACCGGTGAGGTCCTCGCCGTTGAACACGATGCTGCCGCCTGCGGGCTTTACAAGACCTGCGATTGCGCGCAGAGTTGAGCTCTTGCCAGCGCCGTTTGCGCCGATGAGGGTGATAATCTCGCCCTCGGGAACATCAAAGCTGATGCCCTTGACGGCCTCGATGCCGCCGTAGTTGACCTTGAGGTCATTGATTTTCAGTATTGCATCACTCATCTTCAACAACCCCCAAGTATGCATCTATAACATGCTGATTGTTCTGGATTTCGCTCGGTATACCCTGTGCAATCTCACTGCCGAAGTCGATTACATAGATGTAGTCGGAAATCTTCATAACGAGGTCCATATGGTGCTCGATAAGGAAGATTGTGAGGTTATACTTGTCGCGGATTTCGTAAATAAACTGTGCAAGCTCCTGAGTTTCCTGCGGGTTCATACCTGCTGCAGGCTCGTCAAGAAGAAGGAGCTTCGGGTCTGCTGCAAGTGCGCGCGCAATCTCAAGACGGCGCTGCAGACCGTAAGGCAGGCTTGTTGCAATCTCGTCCTTGTACTTGTCGAGACCCTGCTCCTTAAGCAGTGCAAGGGTTTCCTCACGCATACGCTTCTCTTCCTTTGCGTTGCCGCGGAAGGTTGCAGAGAAAACATTCTGCTTTGCGTTCATATGCTTTGCGATAAGTACATTTTCAAAGACGGTCATGCTCTTCCAGAGTCTGATGTTCTGGAAGGTACGGGCAATGCCCTTCTTGGTGATTTTGTCGGGGGTATTGGAAATTACCTTGCCGAGATACTGGTCACCGTTTTTGCCCTTGTAGTTTTTCTTCATCTTGCCCTGCGGATGATTGCGGACAATGGGCTCGCCCATGAACTCAACGAGGCCGTTGGTGGGCTCGTAAACGCCGGTGATGCAGTTGAACGCAGTGGTCTTGCCTGCGCCGTTGGGGCCGATGAGTGCTACAATCTTGCCCTCGGGGATATCGAGTGAGAGATTGTTGACAGCTACAACGCCGCCGAACTGCATGGTTACATTTTCTACATGAAGTACACTATCACTCATTCTGCTGTACCTCCTGCCTGTGCAGCCTTTGCTGCTTTCTTTGCCTGGATTTTACGGATGAGTCCCGCGAAGGAGAGCTCCTTGTTTCCCATGATGCCCTGTGAGAAGAACAGAACGATAATCATGATGACAACGGAGAATACGACCTTACGGAAGCCGTCACGGAAGAAGGAAACCTGAACGCTGCCGATTGAGCCGCTGTCGAGGAAGCGGAGCCACCACTCGGAGCATGCGATGTACAGGAATGCTGCAATGCAGCTGCCGGAAATGGAGCCGATACCGCCGATAACAACGATAAGCAGGATTTCATAGGTCATTGCGGACATGAATGCCGATGCCTGAACGGTGGTCTGGAACATTGCCAGCAGTGCGCCGCCGACACCTGCAAAGAAGCTGGAGATTACGAATGCCAGCATCTTGTGCTTGAACAGGTTTACGCCCATTGCCTCTGCTGCAACCTCGTCATCACGGATTGCCTTGAAGGCTCTGCCGTAGGAGGAGTTGATGAGCAGAATGATAATTAAGATACAAAGCATTGCAATGAAGAAGGGGAAGATTGTGCCGAACTTGTAAACAGTTGCACCAATCTGAATCTTCATATCGCTGAATGCGGTGTACTTACGCAGCAGGTTTGAGCCGTTGGTAACAACACCGAGGCCGTTCCACTGGAAGATTGCACGGATGATTTCAGCGAAGCCGAGAGTTGCGATTGCAAGGTAGTCGCTCTTCAGACGAAGCACGGGAATACCGATGAGTGCGGCAAATACCGCAGCAACGAGGCCTGCGATTATGATGCAGACGATTGCGCCGAAGAAGCTGCCTGCGTTTGCGCCCAGCACATTGCTGAACATCTCGGGAATTGAGAACTGGATAATGCCGCCGTCAAAGTACTGGTATACTGAGGCGTGCTGTGCTGCGGGGATTGAAAAGATGGAGTATGCATATGCACCGATGTGCATAAAGCCTGCCTGACCGAGTGAGAAAAGGCCTGTAAAGCCGTTAAGCAGGTTCATTGATACGCACAGCAGTGAGTAAATTGCGCCCTTCTTGAGCACGGGGATAAGCATGAGAGTTGCCTTGCTGGGCTTCATAAAGTTATCAAGCACAAACAGTACTGCATACAGCACAACAAGAGCAACTATGGTCAGCCACATGCCCTGGCGCTTTGCGATTTCGTCCGGATTCTTGAGGACTTTGGTATTCTGCATTGTTTTGTTCATTACCGTCACCTCACACCTTATCCGTTGCCTTCTCGCCGAAGATGCCTGTGGGCTTGACAAGAAGAATGACTATCAGGAGAACAAAGGTAAATGCATCGGAGAAGATGGTCCATTGCTGACCGACGCCTTTGATGATGTTCTCGCAAATACCGATTATGAATGTGCCTATTACCGGGCCGGGAATTGAGCCTATGCGGCGGAATACCGCTGCAACGAAGGCCTTGAGTCCGGGCATTGCACCCGATGTGGGAACGACGGTCTGGTAGTTTGAGAAGTAAAGCAGTGAGCCTACTGCTGCAAGGAAGCAGCCGATTATGAAGGTAAAGGAGATAACGGAGTTAATCTTGATACCCATAAGCTGACTGGTTTCAAAGTCCTTGGAAACAGCGCGCATTGCCATACCGATTTTGGTGTACTTGATGAGAAGCACGAGCACAATGACAAGCACGAGTGTAAGCACGGGAGTGATTACGGTTACCATCTTTGTGGTTGCTCCCCATATCGTTACCTTGCGGGTAAGGAACGGGATTACGGGGTATGTACGGGGCAGACCGCCGGTGAAATACAGTGCGCAGTTCTGCAGAAGGTAAGATACGCCGATTGCGGATATCATAACCGACATGCGCGGTGCGCTTCTCAGGGGCTTGTATGCAACCTTTTCGATTGCAACACCGAGAGCAACGGTGAGCACCAGTACGAGAATAATTGCCGCCCACATGGGCAGACCGCCTGCAATTGCGTAAATCATGATAAGACCTGCTACCATGAATACATCGCCGTGGGCAAAGTTTATCAGTCTGAGTATGCCGTAGACCATCGTGTAGCCGATGGCTATCAGCGCATACTGACCGCCAACTGATATGCCGGACAGCAGGTACTGCAGATTGTTATGCAAAAAATCAATCATTTGAGGACCTTCCTCCCTATTTATAGGAACGCATAAATCCGCTCCAGAGCTGTTTTGGAGCGCATTTACACGTTCCTTGTGGTAATTTTCGACATTTATTTTTATCCCATAAACATCGCATATGGTGGGGACGCAAAAAGCATCCCCACCATTTTATACGCTTTTAATTAATGATGCAAGTGCAGTATGGCTTATGCCTTCTGAACTGCTACGAAGTCCCATACGCCGGTCTCGGTGTTTGCGGACTTGATGAATGCGGAGTCGCGGTTTGCGTCGCCGATGTCGTTGAAGGAGATATCACCGGAAATACCTGCGAAGGTAACGCCGGGCAGTGCTGCCATAACAGCTGCTGCATCAGCAGAGCCTGCTGCCTTGATAGCTTCAACTGCTACCATGTATGCGTCGTAGCCCATAACGGTAACTGCGGAGAGCATATCGTTGCCGCCGTTCTTCTCGAGGCGTGCTGCGTCAGCGTTCATCCATTCCTTGATACCCTTTTCGAATTCGGGGTTGCCGCCCTCTGCGTAGAAGGTGGAAACATAGAGCTCAGTGCTCTTACCAACGGTTGCACCTACGATGGTGTTGTTGTCCCAGGTGTCGGAGCCGAGCAGAGGAACTTCAACGCCCTGTGCGTCTGCCTGCTCAACGATGAGCTGTGCGTACTGGATGGAAACAGGAGCAAAAATTGCTTCTGCGCCTTCCTTCTTAGCATTGTTCAGGTAAGAAGTGAAGTCGGAGTTGTCCTTGGGGAAGGACTCGGTGATGACCTTCATGCCGAGCTTTTCAGCTGCTTCCTTGAAGTAGTTGATGAGGCCCTGGTCATAGTCGTTGCCAAGCTCGCCGAGGCAGTAAACAGTGTTTGCCTTCAGAACTTCCTTAGCAAAGTTTGCATGTACGGTGCCCTGGAAGGGATCGAGGAAGCATACACGGAAGTAGTGCTCATTACCCTCGGTTACCTGGGGGTTGGTGCAGGTTACGCCGATTGCGGGAACGCCTGCTTCTTTGAATGTATCGGATGCTGCGATGGATACGCCGGAGCCGTAGGAGCCGAGAACAACGGATACGCCCTCAGCGATAAGCTCGGTTGCTGCGGAAACTGCCTTCTCGTTTGCAGACTCATTGTCAGCCATAACGAGCTCGATCTGGTAGGTCTCACCGTTGATGTCAACAGTGGGGCACATTGCGTTAGCATATTCCATACCGAGAATTTCCTGCTTGCCGCCTGCGCCGTTTGCGCCGGTCTGAGGCTCATAAACGCCAATCTTTACGACCTTGTCGCCTGCGTCGCCGTTGCCGCCGCATGCGCACAGTGCAAATACCATGAGCATTGCGAGAACAAGTGCAATAACTTTTTTCATTTGTGGATTTCCTCCTAAAATTTCTCTCAACTTTTCTGTCCGTGTAACGCGAACATTTGTCTTTTTGTTGATTACAGATGCATTATAAACTAATGATGCCAAAAAATCAACTGTTTTTTGTGCGCTAAAATGACTATTTAATGTTTATTTATTGACTATTTTTGGGCTATTTCGCCAATCTGCCCCGCCCCGACGCTCTTCCTGCGCCGTATAACCGAGCGAATAGAAATCGTGTGCGGCACTACATATATTAAATATTTGCTGACAATGCTCATCAAGCTGTCTTACGCTTGCGGGTTTTGTAATAACGGGCACCTTTGATTTAACGCTCATTTCCCTCAGCAGTGCGCAGCCCCGCTCGTTAGCCGCAAGCACTCTTGCGTAAGGCGGTGTTCCCTGTGCATCCTCCGCCTTAATTCCGAGTGCGGCGCAAAGTGTCATTCTGCGTATTCTGCTAAGCGCATAGCGCTTGCTCTTTGCCGCCGCAAGCACTGCATCAAGGCTGCACTCCTCCCTTGCAGCTCTTGCAAGACGGTTATTAAGCCCCTCAGCAGCATCGGGAAGCGATGCAAACGCAGCATCGTCGAGCATACGGAGTCTTGATAAAATTGCAGTTTCGAGGTTGTCACTAAGAATCGGACCTCTGCCGAGCTTATCCTCACGAATATATATATTGTAGGCACCTTCGGGTACAGAGCCGCTGATATTAACTCCGTCAGCAAGCGCTCTGCGAATTTCCGATGCTGAGCGCGGTCCGGATTCTGCGGTTGAATCATGGCCCGAGCCGAAGCGCTGCACCGTTACGGGCACAAGGTCAAGACTTTGGTCATAGATTGCCTTGATATACTCAACGG
>JAZULF010000172.1:0-1768 GCA_045643645.1 Oscillospiraceae bacterium | reverse complement strand
TTTACTCTGAGGTCAAAGCTGATGGGGCAGAAAACGCCCATCATAAGAATCTTTGCCTCGGGGTTCAATTCTCTGACCTTCTCGACGACGGTAACAATATTTGCCTCGAACACTGCGGTGTTCTTATCGAGGTTTGCCTTGAAGTCGGCAACAAACTGCTTGAGAATGCCGAGCTTATCCGCTGCTGTCAGAAGCTGGTCGAAGAGAACGCTCGGGTCTGCGCTGATTGCGTTCATATCATCGAGCATAGCCTCCAGCTCATCCTCGTGCATACCGTAGGTTTCATAAAGAGTGTAGGAGTAGATATCGTTGGAGCCGAAGTCAATTGAAATGATATCTGCCTTCTTGATATCGGCAATAATTGCCTCTCCCTCGCCAACAAGGGTACTGTCGGAAATAAATCCGAGAGCATGCAGGAAGAAGCTGCTGTATTCTATGCTGCCGGGCTCAACCATATAAAGAAACTCGTTTGTGCGCCAGCCGCTGTGGGAGTGTACATATACATTCTCGCAGCCGAGTGCGTCGGCAACAAGTGCAGGGTAACTGCCGGGAATCAGGTCGCCCTCCTTGACAGCCTCGGTGCTGCCCGCATTTTCAAAATATGCGTCGGTGCCGTAGCCGGAGGCGTTGCTGTCGCCGATAACGGTATAGTTCTTGTACTGGGGCAGCTTCTCGTTTCTGTCTGCAAATGCAGCAACTCCGAGAACGCTTACAAGCATAACAACCGCAAGCGCCATAGCAAGTGTTCTCTTAACAAATTTCTTCATAAATTACCTCTTTTCTGAGTCAAAAAGTTTTGCTTACATTATATTTAGCTGATGGTCAGCCTTCAAGTGCTCTGTAATCGACCTTGCCTGCGGGGGTTCTCGGGAATTCCTTGCAGAACTCATAGAATGCAGGTCGCATATTCTCCTGAAGTCTGCTGTCGCAGAGTACCTTCAGTTCGCTTTCAAGCTCCTCATCGGTCTTGTTTGCCTCGTCATTTTTGATGACAAATGCCTTGAGCACCTTATCGTTTTTCTTGCTTGCGCTGACAACGCATACATCGTAAACGCCCTCGTTGGTGCTGATGACCTCTTCAACCTTGATGGGGAATATCTTGTATACCTTGCCGTCAATGACGGTCATAATTACTCTCTTCATACGGCCTACGAGGAAGAGGAAGCCGTCCTCATCGAGATAACCGAGGTCGCCGGTGTGAATCCACTCGCTGCCGTCGGCATGGGTGCGGATAAGAGTCTTCATCTCCGCCTCGTTATCCTTGTAGCCTATCATCATCGATGCGCACTGCATGCAGATTTCGCCGGTTTCGTTGTAGCCGAGCTCCTCCTGCTTGTCATTGTCGTAAATCATAACGACATTTGCGGGAAGAGGAATGCCGACGCTGCCGACCTTGCAGGCATATTCAAACTCGGTAACCGCAGTTGCGCAGACCTCGGTCATACCGTAGCCCTTGCGCAGTCTTGCGGTTGAGCCGCGCGACGCCATAAGTGCGTTTACGCCCTCTTCAAGAGGAATGTTCATACCGTCGCCGCCCATACCGATGGTCTTCAGGCAGGACAGGTCCATTTTTGCGAGCTTCTCATTGTTGAGCATAGGTGCTGCATACGCGGGGATAATTCCGCAGTGCTGAGGATGATACTTTTTAATGTAATCGGGCCACTCCTCAACATCAAACTTCGGAACAAGCACGGTTTCGAAGCCAAGACTCAGCGGCATATGAATGTTTATAATTCCGCTGTAAACAACATAGGGAATCATTGCGCTG
>JAZULF010000171.1:0-6628 GCA_045643645.1 Oscillospiraceae bacterium | reverse complement strand
GATATCACCGATATCGTACTTGCGGAAGTCTGCAAACTCCTGCTCGGTTACTGCATCCTTGCGGATGTAAAGCTGAATCTGACCGCGGTCGTCCTTGATGTGGCAGAAGATTGCCTTGCCCATGCCGCGCTTGGACATGATTCTGCCTGCAACCTGTACGGGCTTTTCTTCAAATGCATCGTAGTCTGCCTTGATTTCGGCGGAATATGCACTTCTTACAAATCTGGTCTGCTGGAAGGGGTCTCTTCCCTCTTCCTGAAGGTTTGCCAGCTTGTCACGGCGCACCTGAAGGATTTCGGAAAGCTCCTGCTCCTGTGCAACCGCTTCGTTTGTCTTAATTTCGCTCATATACTATCCTCTATCAGTTGTTTTCTACGGAAATAATCTCAAAATTCAGCTCGCCTGCAGGTGCGTCAACCTTGACCTTGTCGCCTGCGACATGGCCGTAAAGTGCTCTGCCGAAGGGAGAGTCATCGGATACCTTGAACTGCATGGGGTTTGCTTCCTGGGAGCCTACGATGGTGTAGGTGTCCTCAAAGCCTTCATCGAGGTCGCGTACCTTAACCTTGCTGTTGAGGGTTACTGCGCCCTTAACTGCGCCATTGTCTGACTTGTCAACAATTTCAGCGTTCTCAATGAGATTCTTTATCTCGGCAATTTTGGAATAGAGCTTGCCCTGCTCGGTCTTTGCTTCATCATATTCGCTGTTCTCGGACAGGTCGCCGAAGCTGCGTGCTTCCTTAATCTGCTCGGATACTTCCTTTGCCTTATCTGTTTCAAGATACTGCAGCTCTGCTTTCAGCGCTTCAAGGCGCTCCTGACTCATTTTGAATCTGCTTTCGGTAGCCATTATTACGGTCTCCTTTATTTTCAAATTTGTCCTTAACTGATTTATTTACAGGCTGAGCTTAGCTCAATGCCTTAACTGCCGCGTCAAACTGTGTATCGCTCTCGGACTCGCCTATCGACACCTTGATATCGGGTGAAACGCCGCCGACCTCTGCGAGGTCAACTCTGTTGGGAGTGAGATACTTGTGGGTGGATATATGCACTGCACCGCCGTCGGAAAGCTCAATTGTAATCTGGCTGCGTGCCTTGCCGGTGGTGTTTTCACCGACTATTGTTGCCCAGTTATACTCCTGCAGTGCAGCTGCAAAGAACTCCGCTGCGCTGTAGGTGTTGCCGTTTACGATGACAACCATCTTATTTTTCAGGCTGACCTTATCGGAAACCTCAACGGATTCGTTACCGTTCTTGTCAACGCTGACAAAAAGGTCGCCGTCGGGAAGGATGTAGTCGAGAAGCTTCATAAGCTCGTTGAGAAGTCCGCCGGGATTGTTGCGTACATCAAAGATGAACGAATCAGCACCCGCTGAAATAAGCTGTTCAATAGCCTTGATGGTATTCTCGCTTGAGCCTGCCTCAAAATTACTGATTTTGATATAACCGATATTGCCCTCGAGAAGTCTTGAGCTTACGGGGTTTCTGTATATAATCTCGCAGCCGATGGTAACGCTTCTCTCATCACCGTCATCGTCTAAAACGACCATATCAAAGTCCTTGTTGACCTTGGAGCGAATGAGAAGGCTTACATCCTCCATGCTCTTATCCTTGACCGCCTCACCGTCAATTGAAACGATAATCTGTCCGACTGCAAGACCTGCTTCCGAGGCGGGAGTACCCTCATCTACTGAGAAGATCTCAAACTCGCCCTTATCGTTGAGCTTCACGCTGACGCCGATGCCGGCATACTCATTTGACGATGTGAGCTTATATGCCTCGTATTCCTCGGCACTCATATAGTAGCTCCACTTATCGTCAATGCTGTTTACCATTGCCTTTGCCGCAGCATCGTAGAGATCTTCAGTGTCGGCAAAGCCGATATAATTCTCATTGATGATTTTTTCTATCTCAACATACTTCTTTGCATCGTCGAGATACTGCCTAGAGCCGAAGCCGCCGATTGCCACAAGATAAGTGAGTGCAGCAGTAACAGCAGCAACAAGCAGGCAGATAATTATAAGGTGGGACAGCTTGATTTTTTTATCGAATTTTGGAAGCTTGGGCTTTTTCAAGTTGAGTTCCCCTTTCCCGATATACAGCACGATTGACTGGCAGTCTCAATGACTGCCAGTCAATATATTATTCATTGAATCATTTAAAACACACACTTGTGACTACAGCCTTTGCGTTTGCGCAGGGGCTACTCTCACCTACGAAGCCGTCAGCTCTTGCCTTGGTGGGAATTACAGATATAACAAGGCTCAGCACCATTGTAAGTACGAGAAGAATCGCAAGTATTGATACAACTAATTTTCTATTCATTTTTAACTCCTCAGACCTTGAGGTAATTTCTGATGGCAATTGCGCCGCCGAATGCACCGACGATAACACCGACTGCCATAAAGATTATGAGAACAAAGGGCCAAAGCTGTGTAAACGGTACAACCTCTACGAAGGAAATTGCAAGGCTCTGTGCAATCTTTGCCTCGAGTGCTCTGTAAAGTCCCCACTGTGCAAGGAATGCAAGTCCGCCGCCGACTATGCCGAGAACAAGACCCTCAACTACAAAGGGGCAGCGAATGAAGCTGTTGCTTGCACCGACCATCTTCATAATTGCAATCTCCTCGCGTCTGCCGAAGGTTGCAAGCTTGATGGTGTTGGACATAATGAACAGTGAAACGAACACCAGAATTACGATAAGTGCAAGTGATACAACGCTGACTACATTTCTTACGGAGATGAACTTATCTGCGTAATCAATGGGTGCGTTAACCTTGACAATACCGTCAATTTCGGAAATTGCAGCCTGGGTGTCCGCCATAAGGCTGAGGTCAACAAGCTGAACAACGAAGCGGTGACGGAAAACAGTATCGTCGATGCCGTCCATAAGGCTTTCGTCGTACTTTGCCATGAAGTTGTCTTTTGCTTCGCTGCGGCTGACAAATTCAACATTTGCAACATTGTCGATTGCGGAAAGCTTGGTCTGAATCTTTGCAGATGCATCCTGAGCGCTCATGCTCTCGTCAACATATGCAAGAATCTGATTCTGATTGCCGATATCATCGATTATGTTGTTGATGTTTATATCGAGAAGTGTGAAGCTGCCCATTACGATGAGGCAGGCAATTATTATGGTGACGGACGCAAAGGACATAAAGCCATGTGTAAATATGTTGCGGAAGCCCTCACCTATCAAATATCCGTATCTATTCAACTTCATAGCTGTAATACCCATCCATTCCGTCACTGATAAGATGACCGCCGTCAATGGCGATAACACGCTTTGAGAATGCGTTTACCAGTTCCTTCTCATGAGTTACTACCAGAATGGTAGTACCCATCTCGTTTATCTTTTCAAGCAGGAGCATAAGCTCAAGGCTGCGTACGGGGTCGAGGTTACCGGTAGGCTCGTCGGCAATAATCATAGTCGGATTATTGACCAGTGCGCGTGCAATTGCAACACGCTGCTGCTCGCCGCCGGAAAGCTCTGCGGGCAGGCGCTTCTCGCGGCCTTCAAGACCTACGAGTTCCAGCACATGAGGCACTCTTGCCTTGATTTCTCTGTTGGATGCGCCGACAACGCGCATTGCAAATGCGACATTATCATAAACGGTCATCTTCTCGATAAGGCGGAAGTCCTGGAAGATTACGCCCAGAGTTCTGCGCATCTTGGGCATCTTGCGGCGCTTCATCTCGCCCATGTTAAAGCCATTAACGATAATTTTGCCGTCCGAGGGTCTGATTTCACCGGTGAGCAGCTTGATAATCGTGGTCTTACCTGAGCCGGAAGGACCTACGAGGAACGCAAACTCACCCTCATTGATGGTCAGGCTTACATTGTCAAGAGCAGCAACATCGCTGTTCTCGTAAACCATCGTTACATTGTTCATCTGAACCATTGAGTTTTCCTCCTGAGGATTTGAAGAGCAGGCTAACCTGCCTTATTTTCAGCGACCGCCGTTAATTACGGAGTCCAGGTACTGCTTGACCATCATTGCAACCTTGAATACGATTGCGTGGTCAAACTCGCGAAGGTCAAGTCCGGTTATCTTCTTAATTTTTTCAAGACGGTAGACCAGCGTGTTGCGGTGGACATACAGCTTGCGTGATGTTTCGGATACATTCAGGTTGTTCTCAAAGAACTTGTTGATAGTATCGAGCGTATCCTCGTCGAGAGTTTCAAGCGGATTCTTCTTGAACACCTCGTTTAAGAACATCTCGCAAAGAGTTGTCGGAAGCTGATATATGATTCGGCCGATGCCGAGGTTTTCATAGCTGATAATTGTTTTCTCAGAGTCGAATACGCGGCCGACATCGATGGCAATCTGTGCCTCCTTGTAGCGGTCGGCAAGCTCTCTGAGGTGCTTTGCGGTAGTACCGATACCGACAATGCACTTAATCTGAAGCTCACTTCTGAGAACATTCTCGATGTTCTCTGCAATGGCCTTTACCTCAGCGCTGTTATCGCCGTTGGGCAGCTCCTTGATAACGACCATATCGGTTTCGTTGACGCTGATAACGAAGTCGTGCTGCTTATCGGTGAACAGGCTCTGCAGCACCTCAACTGCCGCAACATCGGAGCGTTCAATCTGACGAACGAGCAGAAGTGCTCTGGGAACATCGGGAACGAAATGCAGCTCCTTTGTTCTTACATAAACATCACCGGGCAGAATATTATCGGAGATTATATTCTTGAGGAATGCGGCCTTGTTGTACTTTTCCTCATAATTGGTCTTTGCCTCGTTGAATGCAACGGCTGCCATCATGCAGCTGACCTTTGCCATCTCGTCGCAGCCTTCAACAAAGACCGCATAGTCGAACTTTGCATTGCTTGAGCCAAGTGCCTTATAGGTGCGCATACCGCTTACAAAAATATGCTCTGAGCTGTCAAAGTTGAAATTCTGAAAATCATCAAGGCGGGAGCCTATCATAGGCAGCTCACTGCAGGTGATAACATAACCCTGGTCATCAATGACGCCGATGCATCTGTCAGTGGCTTCCTTTATCTGAATAATGACGCTCTGAAAAATTCTGCTGGACATTGCAATTCCTCCCCTGTGATTATGGGTATTTTAACGATACTCGTGCAATGATACTTCCAACATAATAATACTTTTTTGTGCGTTTTTCAATAGAATAATGAGTGAAAATTGTTGACTTTTCAAAAAAATATCTAATTACATAGATAAAAGCAACAAAAAACGCCCGAAAATTTAGTTACTTTTTCTTCATCACTCTGCACAATTCATCACTCGATAATGGGCGAAAATCACCGGGTTTCAGGTCTTTATCAAGCACTAAATCGCCGATTTTCAGGCGTTTTAACGCCGTTACGGGCTTACCACGGGAGGCAAGCATTCGCTTAACCTGATGGTATTTTCCCTCCATAACCTTGACAAGACAACTGCCGTCATCAAGCAATTCAAGTCCTGCGGGAAGGCATTTTGTGCCATCTCCAAGCACAACTCCATCTGCAAATGCGCGTATATCCGACTCATTCACGGGTGCTTCCGTTTCAGCGTGATACAGCTTTACAATCCCGGATTTCGGAGAGATTACCTTATGTGCAAACTCACCGTCATCGGTAATAATGAGCAATCCGGTAGTGTCCTTATCGAGTCTGCCGACGGGAAACAATCCCATTTTCTGCATTTCTGGACTGAGCAAATCGATTACGGTCTTCTGTTTGCCGTCATCGGTTGCCGATAGAACGCCTGAAGGCTTATTGAGCATATAGTAATGAAATTTTTCGTATTTAAGCACATTTCCATCAATCGAAACAACAGCAGCTTCAGGCTCAAGCTTCTGCTCTGGTGCTTTTGCAACCTCGCCGTCGACAGTTATTCTGCCTGCCTTAACCATCGCTTTTATCTCGCGTCTGCTTGCAACTCCGCATTCGGAAATATACTTGTCAAGCCTCATAAATGGCATAAAATCACCATATTGATTATAACATAAAGTATAGGAAATTTGAATACTTAAAGGCAATAATATGGATATGTTTACAAAATGTTTAATGTTGACGAAAAAGCGTGCGGTTATTATTATCATTATCGCAGCAGCAATCATGACCGCTGCAGTAGTATTTTGCTCTGCACCCGGCTGCAGCTTCGGTGCCTCGGAGCTGATTAATGTTTCAAGCTCAGAGGGCAGGCAAAAGTATCTGCAAAAGCTCGGCTGGGAGATTGATATCAGCAGTGAAGAGAGCAAAACCGTACTTATTCCGAGGGAATTCGAGGGCATTATGGCCGACTATGCCCGCTTGCAGACTGAGCAGGGCTATGATTTTGCATCATACGGTGGTCTGGAATGCACGCAGTACACTTACATAGTAACAAACCACCCCGACTCGGGCAGCACTGTCTACGCAACAGTCTATATCAAAAGCGGTCGCATCATAGGCGGGGATATTCACTCTGCCGCAATTGACGGATTTATGCACGCGCTGAAATAAAAAAAAGACTTGGCATGAGCCAAGTCTTTTTTTATAAAACGATATTACTCGTTGATTGCGATAACAACGCCGGAACCGACAGTGCGGCCACCCTCACGGATAGCGAAACGCAGGCCGTTCTCGATTGCGATCGGGGTGATCAGCTCAACGTCCATATCAACGTTGTCGCCG
>JAZULF010000170.1:0-3289 GCA_045643645.1 Oscillospiraceae bacterium | reverse complement strand
ATAGGTCTTATCTTTTCTTATACAGAAGCAGCTCCGGCTCGGTTCCGTTTTCCTTGTATGTGCAGACCATTATAAAGTCCTTATTTGCCAACACGCCGAAACAGACATCGCCGATGGAATCGGATTCCAGCTGATTTCCGAGATATGTTGTCTGGTCATTCAAAAACTTTACGCTTTCGCCGCTCGGCAGGGGATAAGCAAGATTTACATAGGCACCGACCAGCGCATTCAGCTTTTCGACCTTGGGCATGCCGGAGATATGAAGGTCATTAATTTCGCTTACAAGCTGTTTCTTGAACCTCTCAAATTCCCCGTCGTCGCTCAATTCTTCGTATCGCTTCCAGTAATCCAGTGTCGGGAGCGTGGCTTTCATGTAAGTGCGCGCCTGCTCCTCCGTAAAGCCTTCGCTTACCATATTATTTACGCAGACATCGATTAAATCATCCATGCTGCTGTAGGTGTAGGTTCCGTCGGCGTAGCACCACTTGCAGTAATCCTCGTTCAGTGCACCGTCGCTGTCGTGAGAGACTATTTCATCTTCCATCGGCATACCGCAGCACTGACATATTAACTTCTTCGGCGCACCGAGAAGGGTGTTTATCGAGACATTGAATTCTTTGGACAGGAGCTTGAGCGTTTCTGTGTTGGGCACGGTCTCGCCGTTCTCCCAACGGGAAACTGCCTGCCTTGTCACCATTACTCTCTGAGCGAGCTCGTCCTGAGACAGACCCTTTTTTGTCCGCAGTTCAAAAATTACTTTTTTCGTTTCCATAGTTTACACCTCCGATACGGATACTATATCAGCAAACCGTAATTCTGAAAAGCAACCTGCTGTTGCCCCGCAGGAATGTCATAATCGACAGCTTTACAAACTGGGATTTAGCAGTTTATTTTATTGGGTGCAAATATTATATCGGATACCTCCTGAATGGTGATATAAGCATTTTCGTCAATTGAATGAACAATCGTTTTCATTTTATTTATCTGAAATCGATTCACAATGAAATAGATAATTTCTTTTTGCTGCTTTGAAAAACCGCCGATTGCATTTACAATTGTCCCTGCCGCATTGAAGCTCTCTGACAATTCTTTTGTTATTTCTTCTGCTTTTGTTGTCACAATCATAGCACATTTTGAACGGCTAATGCCCTCAACAACGAAATCAACGGTTTTTGAACCAACATAGTAGGTTACAATAGAGTACAGCGGCAGAATCCAGCTATGAATGACAAATCCACATACAATATAAAGTGCTGCGTCAAACATTAAAACAAAGGAACCCATAGACAGGCCAATCCTTTTGGCAAAAAGTACAGACAAAACATCAATGCCATCAATTGCGCCTCCGTACCGAATTGTCAAGCCACTGCCTACGCCTGAGATAACACCACCGAATATTGCACACAACAGTAAATCTGAACCAGCGAGTGGAGACACAAAAGATACATTAATTGGAAGCACATCCATAATCAGAAAGGCAATAAACGAGTAAACCGCTACGGTAAATATGGAGTAAAGCGAGAACAAAACGCCCTGCTTTTTCGCACCAAATAAGAAAATCGGTAGATTAAACAGCAGCAGGAAAATAGACATAGGCATATATGATGGTGTAACCTGGTCGAGCAGCATGGATAAGCCTGATATTCCACTATCATACAGCTTCACAGGGAACAGGAATAATACAACACCAAAAGCATTGATTGTGCCCGCTAAAAATAAAACAGCCAGATTTCTGATGCTGATTGCTGATAAAACATCTCGCAGTTCTGTTAACTTGTTTATAATGTAATTCTGCTTCACAACTGTATCCTCCTTTGAGCTAATAGCTCAGTAACAAATTGCGTATCCCCTGTACAGGAACCCGGCAACTTCATATTTGTTTACTCCATTAAACTGATATTTAACTGCCAAACACATCAGCTCGACAAATTGGGATTTGTCGGCATCTTGCTACTTATGGATTCGCATAAAGAAGTGTTCATCATCCTCCCCAACACACCTTGCTCCATTCTTTTCCATGACGCGCAAAGATGCTTTGTTACTTTTGAGCAGCCTCAGATATATTTCGTCCTCAGGTATGATTGTTCTTGCGATTTCAAGCGTAAGCTCCAGTCCTTTTGTTGCATAGCCTTTGCCCCTATATTCTTTCTTGATGCTATACCCGATATGACCCGCACCATTTTTCAATGCATCCGTTAAATGATGTCTTATTCTGAATTCACCAACCAGACATTCACCATCCCACAGGTAGTAATATGTTTGAGGCACAAACCAATCAGGCATGTCTATTGGATTCTCGTGTGACATCATTTTAGGCAATACTTCATCTTTATATTGCTCCCAACCTACACCGTGAAATGAATTTGTAAATCCATTTTCATTTTCTGGCAAATTTGAAATGAATTCCCATTCTGCATATGCATCATTTAGATTTAGTTTTCTTAATTCCATGATGTTCCCCTCCGACAAATTCAAATTTGTACTACGGTTTTTCGGCTATTGCAAATAATCCTGCTCGTCTAAAACTACCCATGCCATTAGGCATAACGAATTTATCGTAATAGTCGCAAATTTCGAGAAAGTCTTTGTCTGTGCTAATCGCGTTGATTTTCTCGTATACACCATTGGCGGTGTTCTGCCGATAAAGGTGCATCAAATACAGGTGTGTCAAGCTGCCAATACTGCGACATTCCAAAACATTCATCCCATTTTTGTCCAATACATCCCGCAACTCGTCAACATCATAGGCTTTCAGTTCGGCAATAGAAGTCAGTTCTTCGGCATCATCATAGTTGTCTTTGTTGAAATAACCAGTTTCCATCATATCCTTTACAGATGGATGGATACGATTCAACTTGGTAAGGCTGTAGTTCAACCATGTGGCTGTCATGCAGCTTTTACTAGAAACAGAAAGCATTACCTTTTTGCCAACTCGACAAATTTCAGAAATCACATTGCCTGCCTTACGCCCAGAGAAAGAAATTGCGCCATCGAAGCACAAAACCAAATCAAATTCATTGTCCTCAAATACATCAAGACAGGCTGCATCCTGTTTGACAAAGCGGATATTGGTTAGGTCTGCGGCTTTGTCTTTTGCTGCCTTTATCATTTCATCGGATAAATCCAAATGAACAACATCAAAGCCCATTCGTGCTAATGGGATAGAAAAAGCACCCGTCGCCGCACCTACATCCAGTATTTTGCGAACGCCCGGCAAATGGCATTGAATCGCTTTAAACCTCAAAAGGCGGTTTATCATCTCGTCGTCATAATCGACTTCTTCCACTTG
>JAZULF010000169.1:0-2908 GCA_045643645.1 Oscillospiraceae bacterium | reverse complement strand
AGTGCCTCTGCTGCCGCATAGGATTCGGGGTGAACTGCGGTGTTATCGAGCACGGTTTTGCTCTCGGGCACGCGCAGGAAGCCTGCGCACTGCTGATATGCCTTGGGACCGAGCTTGGGTACCTTTTTAATCTGGCTGCGTGAGGTGAACGCACCGTTTTCCTCGCGGTAGGCAACAATGTTCTTTGCCGTTGCGGCGGTAAGACCCGACACTCTCTGCAAAAGTGAGGGCGATGCGGTGTTGACATCTACACCGACACTGTTTACGCAGTCCTCGACAACGCCGTTTAATGCCTCGTCGAGCCTCTTCGGCGGCATATCGTGCTGATACTGACCTACGCCGATTGCCTTGGGGTCAATCTTGACAAGCTCGGCGAGGGGGTCCTGAAGTCTGCGCGCAATGGAAACGGCTGAGCGCAGATTGACATCAAACTGCGGGAACTCCGCAGCGGCAAGCTCACTTGCCGAATAGACCGATGCGCCTGCCTCGGAAACTATCATATAAGCGACATTGAAGCCTGCTTCTTTCTCGCGGCGGATAAGCTCAACCGCCATCTGCTCGGTCTCGCGCGAGGCGGTGCCGTTGCCGATTGCGATGTTCACAACGCCGTGCTTTCTTATCATCCTTGAGAGAGTGCGGATTGCCTCCTCCTTCTTTGCCTCGTTAAAGGTTGGGTATACAACCGCGGTGTCAAGCACCTTGCCCGTTGCGTCAACAACCGCAACCTTGCAGCCCATACGGTAGCCGGGGTCGAGACCCATTGTGACCTTGCCCTTGACGGGCGGCTGCATTAAAAGCGGGCGCAGGTTGAGCGCAAACTGTCCGATTGCGCCCTCCGCCGCGGTGTCGGTAAGCTCGGAGCGGATTTCCCTCTCGAGTGAGGGGAAAATGAGTCGGGTGTAGGCATCCTCGCAGACGGCCTTTATAAACTCAAGCGAGGGACTCGGTCCCTTGAACACGGCTCTGCGGATAACGACAAGCGCCGCATCCTTGTCAAGCTCGAGCGAAACCTTCAGCAGCTTTTCCTTTTCACCGCGGTTGACAGCGAGGGTCTGATGTCCCTGCATTTTTACAACGCGCTGATTAAACTCGTAGTACTGTCTGTAAACCGAGTCCTCCTCGGTTGCGGCACGGCTTTCGATTACGCCGTTTGACTTTATATATGCGCGCAGCGCCTTGCGGATTGCCGCATCGTCGCTGATTTTCTCCGCGATGATATCGCCTGCGCCTGCAAGGGCATCCTCGGCGGAATCAATGCCCTTTTCGGCGTCAACATACTTTGCCGCCTCCTCGATAGGCACGGGGCCGTCCTTGAGCTGCGCAAAAAGAATATCCGCAAGCGGCTCAAGTCCCTTTTCCTTTGCAATGGTTGCTCTTGTGCGGCGCTTCTGCTTGTAGGGTGCGTACAAGTCCTCGACCTCGACAAGAGTTTTTGCCGCATCTATCTGCTTTTCAAGCTCGTCAGTGAGCTTTCCCTGCTCGGCAATCGATGCCTTTACCGCTTCGCGGCGCTCATTGAGTCCGCGCAGATACGCAAGGCGTTTTTCAAGCGTGCGCAGCGCGGTATCGTCCATTGCGCCGTGCATTTCCTTGCGGTAGCGCGCGATGAAGGGAATTGTGTTGCCCTCGTCGATGAGCTTAATGACATTTTCAATATGCTCGGGCTTTTTATCAAGCTCGGCTGCGAGTATTTCAATGATGTTATCCATGGGTTTTTCCTTTCGTGTTGTGCGCCGTTTATTATAGCACAAGCACCGCACAAATTCCACTTTTTGTACTCAGGGGAAAAATCTGTTCATATATTTTACCGCATGTCCGCTATGCAATAGTACACCTTTTACAAATTGACTGACCGTTATTTGTCTTATTCTACGAAATTGTGGGTTTCTTAACATTTATTTAATAATTGTTTGACAGTAATGGGTGCAAATTGTAAAATGATAGTACAAATTCAGAAAACTGTATAATATTTATTAAGGAGAAAGATTATGTTCAATAAGCATGACCTCAACCGCAATGAATGCATGCTGCGCGGCAAGCTGCGCAAGCAGGGCTACGACTGGTGGTGGCATTCCCTCACCGCACGCCATGCAGAGACCGGCGAGGAGAAGCCCTTCTATGTCGAGTACTTCGTATGCAACCCCGCACTCGCAGAGGATGAGCCCGTTCTCGGTCAGCTGCCCGCAAACAAGGCAGCAGGCAAGAAGCCCTCTTACCTCATGGTCAATGTAGGTACCTGGGGCAAGAACAAGAAGCAGCTTCACCGCTTCTTCGCATGGAAGGATGTCAAGCTGCACTACGATGCACCCTACGAGGTTGAAGCAGCTGACTGCTATGCAAGTGAAACCCTCCTGCGCGGCAGTGTCAACATCACCGAGGAAGAAGCAGCTGCACATCCCGAATGGCTGTGCGACGCAGGCTCCATGAGCTGGAACCTCAAGGTCGACAAGAACATCACCTATAATGTCGGCTACGGTGCAAGCTGGCTGTTCCGCAGAATTAACTCCTTCGAGATGTACTGGCACGCAGAAGGCATCAAGACCTACTTCGAAGGCGAAATTATTCTCGACGGTGAGAAGTACATAGTCACCCCCGAAACCAGCTACGGCTACTCCGACAAGAACTGGGGTACCGACTTCACCACTCCGTGGGTATGGCTTTCCTCCTGGAACCTCACAAGTAATCTCACCGGCAAAAAGCTTATGAATTCCGCATTCGAAATCGGCGGCGGCAAGCCCAAGGTATTCGGCGTTGCGCTCAACCGCAAGCTGCTCGGCGGCTTCTTCTACGAGGGCGACTGCTACGAATTCAACTTCTCCAAGTTCTGGACTCTGTCCCGCACCAAGTTCGACGCATGGGAAACCGACGACGAAATTATGTGGTGGGTACGCCAGGAGACCAAGGACGC
>JAZULF010000168.1:0-6623 GCA_045643645.1 Oscillospiraceae bacterium | reverse complement strand
GATGCCCTTCTCGTGCATTTCTTTTGCAATGGGGTATGCGATTGCGCAGCCAACGCCGCCGCCGACAACACAAACCTTCTTGAGGCCTTCCATCTCGGTAGCCTTACCGAGGGGACCTACGAAGTCGGTGATGTAGTCGCCTTCTTCAACGGTGTGGAGCATCTTGGTGGTGCGGCCTGCAGCCTGAACCATAACGGTGACGGTGCCCTTTTCGCGGCCGTAACCTGCGACGGAAACGGGAGTACGCTCACCCTGCTCATCAAGGCGGAAGATGACGAACTGACCGGCCTGTGCATGCTTTGCAACCAGGGGTGCTTCGATCTCGAACAGGCAGATGGTCTTAGCCTCGTTCAAAAATCTCTTCGTGACAACTTTAAACATTTCTTTACCTCTTATCCTTAAAAGATTTTGTTTTCACAATTATTCGGATAACGCAACTATTTTAATTCAATTGTATTAGAATGTCAACATACGAAAAAACTTATGGCAGCTACAAAAATCCTTGATTGTCAATGCTTTCGGGGGATTTTTGCCTGAAATTTAACTAAGAAAATCCGCGCAGAATTTGCAGAAAAGCGGCTGCGAGTGTATAATTAGCCCGAGGTGAAGATTTATGCCCGTTACACAGAGAAAATTCGGAGATTTTTATCTTTACACCATAGAGAACAGCTCGGGCGCAAAAGCTGCTGTAACCGACCTCGGCGCAACAGTAGTGAGCATTATGATGCCCGACAGAAACAATGTACTCGGAGATGTTGTGTTAGGCTATGATACGCCCGAGGAGTATATTGCAAACGACGGTTATTTCGGCGCCTGCGTGGGAAGATACGCAAACCGCATAAAGAGTGCATGCTTCAGCCTCAACGGCAGGGAATACAAGCTGACCGCAAATGAGGGCAGCAATATTCTACACGGCGGAGTAGGGTTTTCAAAGCGTAGGTTTGAAGTTGCCGCGCTTGAGAGCAGCGCCGTAGTTTTCAAGCTGCACGATGCAGACGGCACGGACGGTTTCCCGGGAAATCTTGATGTCAGCGTAAAATATGAGCTTACGGGCGATAACAGACTTATAATTCGCTATTCAGCGATATCCGACAGAAATACAGTTATCAATCTTACAAACCACAGCTATTTCAACCTCAGAGGCTATGGCGATATACTTTCCCACGAGCTTATGATAAACGCCGATTACTATCTGCCCGTCGATAATGAGCTGATTCCGACGGGGGAGATTAGGTCGGTTGAGGGTACGGAGTTTGATTTCAGTAGCCAGCGTGAGATTAAAAACGGTTTTTATGACCACTGCTATGTGCTGAGCGATGAATTCTGCGCTGAGCTTTATGACGCGGAAAGCGGCAGAAAACTGCGCATAACAACAGATATGCCCGGTGTGCAGTTTTATGCAGGCGGCGCAACGGGTGAAAGAAAGGGAAAGGGCGGCGTGGTTTACGGGAAAAACTCAGCGCTATGCCTTGAAACCCAGTTTTTCCCCGACTCTCCTAACAGAGCGGATTTTCCGAGTGCTGAGCTTGAAGCGGGCGAGCTTTTCACAAGCTGCACGACCTACGCTTTTTCGGTAGAATAAAAAAGACACTATGCATTTGCTGCATAGTGTCTTTTTTAATCCAAAGCTAAATTCCAAACAGTATCCGAGGGCAAGCTGCTTGCCTCGTAAGCGGCGATGAAAGGTTCACCATCATCTGCTGCGCGCCGAATTAAAGCCTTGCTTGCGCCGAGCCTTTTGCAAAGTGCGGGAATGAACTCAGGGCAGCAGTTAAGCGCTTCCTTAATCAGCAGCGTGTCACCGTCGAGATAACCGCAGGCGATGCCGTCTTTGTATGCGAAAAATCCGCCGATATAGGTTTTGAACAAGGCCTTCTGATATAGCAGATAGCCGTAATCAAAGTTTACATAATTTTTATTACGCAAGATATCAATTCTGCGGAAGCTGTATTCATCGGCGTATAGCTCTGTAATGTCAATATCATTGTCCGAGGCAGCTATTGTTTCATATGTACAGTAGCTTGCAGGTTCAAATCCGCCGACCTTTTTGTACCAGCCGTATAACGAATGCTCGGCAGGCAGAGTGCAGCAGATGTCAATGTTGTTCTGCCAGCAATAGCGCTTACAGGCTCTTGTCAGCTCAGCACCAATGCCGTTGTCACGCGCTGCCTTATCAACCGCAACGGCATAGATATATCCGAGCTTAGTTACTGAATTATCAGCACTTCGCAGCTCTGCGTGAAGCACATAGGCTGCGCCGAAAAGCTCTCCGTTGCTCTCTGCAACAAAGCCCTTGCCCATAGACGGAAGCAGCTCAAAGAAGCGGTCAACAAGCTTAGGCTCGTCGTGAAAGGTTTCAATCCAGAGCCTTTTAAGAGAGGGAATATCCTCGGACTTGTATTCGGTTATTTCCAAATCGTAATACATATTATTTCAGACTCGCAGTGTATTTTGTAAGTATGAATTCGGGCCTGTACGAGAGCTTGGATTTTCTAAGCGAGGGGTTGCCCATATCGTCCTCACGGTTAACATAACATATTTCGGGGTGCGCGCAAATGATGCGCTTTGCCATTTCGCGGCATACCATGGGATAGGCGCCGTCAATGTCGGAAAATGCCTTTTCAAAATGCACACAGAAGGTGTCGCTGCTGATTTTTTCACCGACAGTAAAGCCGATTATTCTGCCCTCGGCATAAAGCACACCGCCCTCAAGACCAAGCTCATCGAAATGCTCAAATCCGCGTGAAATTGCGTCTTCCTCGTAGCCATAGTCACTGCCGAGACGCTCGGCAGACTGCTGTTTCCACTCATCGAGCATTTTGATGCATTCGGGAATGAGTGCCTTGCTGAGCGGCACAAAGCTCCACTCATGCTCGTTTTCAAATCGGTTGCAGAAGTTTCGCTTGGAATGCAAATGCTTTCCGGGGTAGGCGGCAAGCTTGCTTATGTCGTAAATGTAGTCAGAATAGTCGCGGTCTTCCTCAATATCAAACAAATCGGGATAGGCTTCGTTAATCAGCGCAAGATGCTCCTCGCATATTCCGCAGAGCTTGAACGAAATGCCGTTTTTCTTGCAATAGCTCATCATCTGCTCAAAGGCAGGCTTTATATCTCCTGCACCGACGGGGAAGGCAAAATAGGCTTGTCCCTTGCGGCTGAGCAAAGTGATTAGTCTGTCACCGCAGGAGGTGACAGACTGTTTGAATCGTTTATCCCACATATATATGTTGCCGAAATTGAAGTCTGCGCTGCGTGAGTTTTCAAGCTCAAAAAAGCGGTCCAGCTCAGATTTTCGGCTGAGGGTTATATCTTGAAGTGTAAGCATAGTCAGTAGGTTTCTTTACATATTTTTTTAATCTCGCTGCGGATTGAGCGCAGGTCGGCAAAGGTTTCGGGGCGCTTTGTGATGTCGCGCAAAAGGGCGGATGGGTGGTAGATTGCGGTGTAGCGCTTGCCGTTAATGTCAAACCACAGCCCGTGCTCACGCGTGATGCGGAAGTCATCGCGAATGAGAGTTGTGGCGGCAATGCGTCCGAGGCATATAATTATCTTGGGGTCAACAAGCGCAATCTGACTTTCAAGCCACGGGTAGCAGGCATCCTGCTCATCCTCGCGCGGGTCGCGGTTTTTGGGCGGGCGGCACTTGACAATGTTGGCAATGTACACCTTGCTTCTGTCGAGGTCAATCATCCGCAGCATATCGTCGAGCAGCTGACCTGCTCTGCCAACGAAGGGGATACCCTGCAAATCCTCCTGCTAACCGGGGCCTTCGCCAATGAACATTACCTCGGCATGCTCGTTGCCCACACCGAAAACGAGGTTGGTGCGGGTAGCTCCGAGTTCGCAGTTATGGCAATTAAGGCAGTTTGCCCTAAGCTCTTCCATATTGGCACATTGCATCAGCTTTCCTCCGAATACTTTGCAAGCTCAAGCAAAATTTCGCGTTTGTTATTATCGGGATATTCCATAACATAATCGAGCAGGAATTTAAGCATCTCGCCGAGCTCGGGCCCCTTTAAGCCGAGACTTAGCAGGTCATCACCCGTAACTGCAAGGTGCTTTAAGGAGAAGCATTCACCGCTTTTCAGAACAGCCTTGAGCTCCTTTTCGCAGTCAAGACCGAGAATTACGGAAAATGCGTCAACCGCACAGGTGACGGAGTCAACGCCGTACTGATTGAGAAGCTTTTTCCAGCCGAGAGTGTCGGACGGAACTTCTAATTTGAGCATCTGCTCGGCATCCGCGCAGCAGCGCAGTGTTCTGCCGTCAAGCCTAAGCGACTCAAGAAAATCGTGCGCAGAGGGGATATATCCGTATTTCTGGAGCATTATACTGAATGCAACCCAACGCGTGAGCGCCTTTTTCGGCATATTTGAAATGTCAGCAAAGTTGGGACTGGACCAGCCATTGCCGGGTATGTACTTTTTGAGCAGACCGAATCTGATTGCCACACCGAGAGTTTCGGGACGGGGAGAGAGCAGAATTTTTTCAAGCTCATCGTGCACACGTTCGGGTGCAAGCTCTGCGGCAAGATGCGCACAGCTTTCAATGGCGGTGCAGGTTTCGTACTCAATCGTAAAGCCGAGGCGTGCCGAAAAGCGCAGTGCTCTGAACATACGCAGAGCATCTTCACTGAAGCGCAGCTCGGGTTTGCCGACACAGCGGATTGTGCGGTTTGCAATATCTCTGACACCGTCAAAGGGGTCGGATAGCATTCCGTCAGCCGAGAGCGCAATTGCGTTCATCGTAAAATCTCGGCGGCTCAAGTCACTTATGAGGTCGGACACAAAGGTGACGGAATCGGGTCTGCGATGGTCGCGGTAGTCGCCGTCGGTACGGAAGGTCGTAACCTCGGCGGTGTGGTTGCCGATGACAACGGTAACCGTGCCGTGCTTAAGCCCCGTCGGCTTTGAGCCGGGGAATATTTCCATAACCTGCTCGGGTAGAGCGCTTGTGCATATATCCCAGTCCTGCGGAGTAATATCCATAAGCACATCACGGACACAGCCGCCGACAAGGTATGCAAGATGAGCCCTGGCCTGCAGGCCAAAGAGAATTTGTCTTACATATTTAGGTGGATTTATTTTAGACATAGAAAAACACTCGTAAATAATGTGGAATTTCACTACTTGTAATGTTCTGTTTACGGTATTATAATATCATTTGCAAAAAGTAACATCAATACCAAATTGTAAATTCGAAGGTGCCGTATAAGGCACTGATTGGAGATAATATGTCAGATTTCACTCAGTTTCTTTCACAGGGACGCCGCGGCTTTCTCATCGGCATCGGCGGAGTATCAATGTCTCCGCTGGCAGAGGTGCTGACCGATGCGGGCCTTGTAATCAGCGGCTCGGATATTGCCGAGAGCGAGAGAACCTCAAACCTAAGAGAAAAGGGCGTTGCGATTAATATCGGTCACGACGCTGCACATATCACACCCGAAATAGAGTTCGTAGTAAGAACAGCCGCCGCGCACGATGATAATCCCGAGATTATGCGCGCTCATGAGCTTGGCATTCCCGTGTTTGAACGCACTCAGGCATGGGGAGCAATTATGAAGGGCTACAAAAACGCACTGTGCATTGCGGGTACCCACGGCAAGACCACCACAACCTCAATGTGCACCCATATCCTTATGGCTGCGGAAAAGGACCCCACCGTTATGATTGGCGGCACTCTGCCTCTGCTGAAGGCAGGTCACCGCGTAGGCAACGGTGATACCATAGTTATGGAGTCCTGCGAGTATTATAACTCCTTCCTTGCATTCAATCCCACGGTTGCGGTAATTCTCAACATTGAGTCTGACCATCTTGACTTCTTCTCAGGAATTGAGGACATCAAGGCAAGCTTCCGTGCCTTTGCAAATAATGTTCCCGAGGGCGGATACATTGTTGCAAACTATGACGATGAGAACACTATGGATGCCATCAAGGGTATTGACAGAAACATTGTTACCTTCGGTCTTTCCGCAAAGGCTGATGTGTATGCAAAGAATGTTGTGAGAATAGGCTCGCTTACAAAGTTTGATATTATGTACCGCGGAAAGTGCATCGAAACCGCAACAATCCATGTCCCCGGCGAGCATAACCTCAAGAACGCACTTGCTGCCGCTGCAGCAAGCATCTGCCTCGGAATAAAGCCGACTTCCATCAAGTACGGTCTTGCAGGCTTCTCCGGAGCGGGAAGACGCTTTGAGTTCAAGGGCAAGTTCAACGGCGCGGATGTGTTTGACGATTACGCCCACCATCCCGGTGAGGTCAAGGCACTGCTCGACGCGGTTGAGTCACTCGGCTATAAGAGAACAATTGTTGTATTTCAGCCGCACACCTACTCACGCACCTTAGCTCTGTTTGATGAGTTTATCCGCCAGCTCAAGAGACCCGATGTGGTTTATCTCGCGGAGATATTTGCCGCCCGTGAAAAGAATATTCACGGAATAAGCTCGGCAGACCTCGCTGAGAAGATTGACGGAGCAAAATTCTTCAAAACCTTCGGCGAGATTGAGCAGAGTCTGCGCGAAACCGCAAGACCCGGTGATATAATCCTCACCGTCGGTGCAGGCAATGTCTATAAAATAGGCGAGCATCTGCTTGAGGACGATTACGAGTAATATGGATATA
>JAZULF010000167.1:0-2596 GCA_045643645.1 Oscillospiraceae bacterium | reverse complement strand
CGCTGATAGGACTGGTGCTCCATGCGGAAACCCAGTTATCGTCTGCTGCTTCAGCAGATGCGCCCATGGGAATGATTGATGCAATAAGCAGAACAACCAAAGCAATGGAAAGAAGTTTCTTAGTCTTTTTCATCATTTTCCTCCGAAATGTTAGTCAGAACGCTTATATATTAAATTATTGAAGTAATAATGTCAATACGATTACAAAGCTAAAGTTAAAAATTTAGCGAAATATTGAATAAATAATCAGTTTATTATATAGTATCTATATAAAACAGTTTGCGGATAATACTGATGCAAGGAAATGCGAAGCCTTATGAAAAAAGTAATGCTGGTGTTCGGTACCAGACCCGAGGCAATAAAGCTGTGCCCGCTGGTAAACGAACTGAAAAGCAGAAAAACAATGAATACGGTTGTGTGCGTTACCGGTCAGCACAGACAGATGCTCAATCAGGTGCTCGATGCGTTTGGGGTAAAGCCCGATTACGATTTGTCCATAATGCGCGATAAGCAGGACCTTTTTGATATCACGGTAAGCATACTCGAAAGCATAAAGGAAATCATTGCCCGTGAAAAGCCGGATACCGTGCTTGTTCAGGGTGATACCTCCACAAGCTTTGTAACAGCCCTTGCCTGCTTTTATGCGGGTGTGCCCGTCGGACATATTGAGGCGGGACTGAGAACCTATGACATTACCGCACCGTATCCCGAGGAGTTTAACAGGCAGGCAGTCGGAATAATCAGCCAATATAACTTTGCGCCTACCGAAAGCGCAAGGCTTAATCTGATGAACGAGGGCAAAAAAGAGGAAACGGTTTTTGTAACCGGCAACACGGTGATTGACGCTTTGCAGACTACCGTGCGCGAGGACTACACTCACCCAGAGCTTGAGTGGGCAAGGGGAAGCAGACTTGTTCTTGTTACTGCGCACAGACGCGAAAATCTCGGTGAGCCTATGAGGCATATGCTCCGCGCAATCCGCAGCGTTGTTGATGAGCACCCCGATGTTAAGGTTGTCTATCCCGTGCATATGAATCCCGCGGTGCGCGAAACGGCAAACGAAATACTCGGTGATGCCGACAGAATACACATCATCGAGCCGCTTGATGTGATAGATTTCCACAACTTTATGAGCCGCTGCCATATGATACTGACCGACTCGGGTGGAATTCAGGAGGAGGCGCCCTCCTTAGGCAAGCCCGTGCTTGTTATGAGAGCTGTGACCGAGCGCCCCGAGGGCATAGCCGCAGGCACTCTGAAGCTTGTCGGCACCGACGAGGAGAATATCTACAATTGCTTCACAAGGCTTCTTGACGATGAAGCGGAGTATGCAAAAATGAGCAACGCAAGCAATCCCTACGGTGACGGGCTTGCAAGCAGGCGCATTGCGGACATTCTGGAATTCGGAAAAACGGATATATAAAAAACAGAGGTGAAAAACACCTCTGTTTTTTTAATCTTCAAATACAAGCTTAATCGCTTTGCCGTCATAGCCGCATTCGGCATCGGGAAATATTGAATGGGCAATTTCGAGATAATCCTCGGGTGTGCCAATCATCTGCGAGTAGTGCGTAAGCCACAGACGGCACACATTTGCTGCCTTTGCAAGCTGCGCTGCCTGCAAAAAGGTGCTGTGTCCGTAAATCGCGGCTAAGTCAGCCTGCGTATCCTCTGCATAGGTTGCGTCGCAGACGAGCAAATCGGCATTCTTAGACGCAGCACGCAGTGACTCACAAGGGGCGGTATCACCGCTGAACACAATTGATAAGCCCTTGCGCGCATTGCCCGTTACCATATCGGGAGTAAAGACCTTGCCCTCGGAATCTGCTGCTTCGCCGCGCTGGAGTCTGCGCCATAAAGCAACGGGGATACCCAGCGCCTTTGCCTTTTCGGACAAAAACTCAGGCGGTCGGGTGAGAGAAAAAGTATAGCCGCAGCTTGCAACTCTGTGCTCGGTTTCAAAGGGCGTAAGTGCTGCGCCTATAGGCCACGCAGCATTGAGTTCGGATAGCTGCACCTTGCCCGTAATAAGTCGCACATCATACTGCAGGTCACCCGCGAGCTTAATAATGGGCGCAAGCTCGTCTTCAATGCCCTCGGGACCCGTTATATAAAGCGGCTCGGTGCGGCCTAAGCAGTTCATACTCTGCATAAGTCCGGGCAGACCGAAGATATGGTCGCCGTGATAGTGGGTGAGGGCAATGAGGTCTGCTTTCATAAGGCTTACATGAGCCTTGCGTGCCGCAGTCTGTGTGCCCTCACCGCAGTCAAACAGTATTGTCCGGCCTGCGCAGCGCAGCACAGCAGAGGAAAGCGCTCTGTCGGGCAGGGGCATTGTTGCCGCCGTGCCGAGTAAGGTGAAATCAATCATTTAAGTGACTCCGCAAGCTCTCTGCCTCGGGGTGAAACGGCAAGACCGCCGCGCGAGGTTTCTCTTAGCTGAGGACTCATTGCATCGCCGACCTGACGCATAGTGTCAATAACCTGGTCGGCGGGGATTGCGCTTGTGATGCCCGCAAGCGCCATATCGGCAGCCGACAGCGCGTTGACCGCACCCACAACATTGCGCTTGACGCAGGGAATTTCAACAAGACCG
>JAZULF010000166.1:0-2511 GCA_045643645.1 Oscillospiraceae bacterium | reverse complement strand
ACGGCGCAATGGGCTCGTCAAAATCGGCTCAGGCGCTTATAACACAGTTTAACTACGAGGAGCTGGGTATGTCCGTATGGATGATTAAGCCCAGCATCGACACACGCGACGGCGCGGATATCATCAAAAGCCGCATAGGTCTTGCCCGCACGGCACAGGTTATAACTCCCGAGCAGAACATTGTCGAGGAGTATGCAAGAGCGGGCCGTCACGATGTAATTATCGCAGACGAGGCACAGTTTTTCACTCCCGAGCAGATTGACCAGCTGCGCGAGATAGTGGATTTTGAGGCGCTGCCCGTTTTGTGCTTCGGACTTCGCACCGATTTTCTTACGCATTTATTCCCCGGTGCGCGCAGGCTTATGGAGCTTGCCGATTCAATCACCGAGATTAAAACCGTGTGCGCCTGCGGACGCAAGGCAACAGTCAATGCGCGAATTGACGAAAACGGCAGAATTATCACCGAGGGCGACCAGGTGCTTCTCGGCGGCAATGACAGCTACATTGCAATGTGCCATAAGTGCTGGAAAAAGAAGATTAGAGACCAGGAAAATCAGATATACATTTTCTGAGAGGTACAGATATGAAAAATGTGTTCGGAGTCCTTTGCGAAAAGGGAAAAGAAGCACGCCGATATGACGGTGAACGATTTGTAGTGCGCAAGGCAGATGCAGGCTTCAAGGAAAAGCTCGAAAGCTTTGTGGATGAAGCGCTTGATGTTGAAGCAAAAGCAGGACTGCCCCCTGTGCTGAATATTATTAAATGGCTTGCGGGAGCAGCTTTCCTTCTTGTAATTGCAGCTGTTGTGAGAGGCTTCGGAGAAGTCAGTATTGCACAGATGTTCAAAAATGCTCCGGTATTGTTTTGCTGCGGCGGTGCCGGCGCAGTTGTATGGCTCATACTTTTTGCTCTTGAAAAAGTCAAGTACAAAAAGATTGATAACACCGGAGCAATAGACGAGATTAACAATAAGGCATTGAATATTGAACTTCAGTGCGAGGAGGAGCTCGGAATTCCTCATGATGCACCGAGGGTGGATATTTTCTCTTTTGAATACAAAGAGAAAAATGGCAAGGATAAAGTTAAAGAGAGCGTTGGTGGAATGTACATCAGCAATGAAATGCGTCTGTTCAAGGAAGATGACAATCTCTGCCTTGCAGATTTTACCGATGTATATGAATTCTCGATTGACGGATTCAAAAAATTCGTGCTCAAGAAGAAGCGCGCATCATTTGATGAATGGAACAAGGAAGAAGAGTACGATAAGGGAGAATATAAGCAGTATAAGATTCGTACCAATGACTACGGCACTTATTTCTGTAAGTATTACGCCCTGCAGTACGCTGATGTTTTCGGGGAATATGAGATATTCTTCCCTGAATATGAATTAAAGAACTTTGAGCAGATTCTCAATCTGCCAGTTGAAGAAGAATAAGCATTTTAGGAGGAGTATTATGAAAAAGTATGTAGCGGAATTTATCGGCACCTTTGTGCTTGTGCTTTTCGCATGCGGCGTTGCCGCAGTAACCGGCTGTGCATTCCCTGAGGCAGGCTATGTTGCAACCGCACTCGCCTTCGGTCTGTGCATTGTTGCAATGGCTTACTCCATCGGCAATATCTCCGGCTGCCACATCAACCCCGCAGTTTCCATCGGCTGCCTCGTTGCAGGCAGAATGAGTGTAAAGGACTTTGTAGGCTATGTTGTCGCACAGTTCCTCGGCGCAATCGCAGGCGCTGCAGTTCTTATGGCACTCATAGGCACCGATAAGGGTCTCGGCTGCAACGGACTTTACAACGGCAGCATCGGAATGAGCTTCCTTGTTGAAGTCATCCTCACATTCGTATTCGTACTCGTAATTCTCGGCGTTACCTCCAAGAAGGGCAACGGCGGAATGGCTGGCATCGTAATCGGTCTGACCCTGGTTGTCGTTCATCTGTTCGGCATTCCCTTCACCGGCACCTCCGTCAACCCCGCAAGAAGCTTCGGACCTGCTCTGCTTCTCGGCGGCGACGCACTCTCCTGCGTATGGGTGTTCATTGCAGCACCTCTGGTAGGCGGCGTTATCGCAGCCCTCGTATGGAAGTACCTTGAAGGCAAGGAAGCATAAGAATAAGAACAACAAACTAAATACCCGTTCGCCAAATGGCGAACGGGTATTTTTTAATCCACTTTTATAATGTTTCGCATAATTTCTGGGGTGAGCTTCACCACTTTGCGGTCATAGGTTATCAGACCGTTAACCTCATCCTCCACATCTGTGAGCTGAGTATATACCGCTGCGGCAAGACCCTGCTCATATGCGGGGCGTATCTCGTCACTGTAAAGCTTCTCAAGTGCCTTCTGCAGTGCCTTTTCGGATTTGAAACGCTTGTAGCCGAAATTCTTGGTGTTGAAGCAATGACCCTCACAGCGCATATTGTAGCCGCCGAACTCGGAAAGCAGAACAGCTCTGCCGAGCTTGTCGGGCTTGAAGACATACTTCCTGAAGTAGACATGCAGACTCTTGGTGT
>JAZULF010000165.1:0-5564 GCA_045643645.1 Oscillospiraceae bacterium | reverse complement strand
TGGAGCGCAAGCTGAAAAAGAACGAGCGCAAGGGCGGCACCCCTGCCGTTTACATTGAGCCCCTCGGCCCCGAAACCGGCACCCGTCCCGTTTCCAAGGAATTCGTTCAGGGCTGTCAGGAGCTGGCACACAAATACGGTGCTCTGTTCATCTGCGATGAGGTCGTTTCCGGCTTCCGTATCGGTCTGAGCGGCGCTCAGGGTTACTACGGCGTTGACCCCGACCTCACCATCTTCGGCAAGATTATCGCAGGCGGCTACCCCGGCGCAGGCGGCATCGGCGGTCACGAGGACTGCATGGCTCACCTGGGTGCAGGTCTTGACGCAGGCGGCAAGAAGGTCACCAAGGCAATGTGCGGCGGCACCATGGCCGCAACTCCCATCTCCTGCGTTGCAGGCTACACCGCAATCTGCGAGATTGAAAAGCGCAACGCATGTGAAGTCGCAGGCCGCATGGGCGACAGGCTCACCAAGGGTCTGCAGGAGCTCATCAAGAAGTATGACCTTCCCTTCGTAGCATTCAACCAGGGCAGCGTTTGCCACCTTGACAATGCAGCAACCATGCACTATGAAATCGACTGGATGAAGCCCTGGCTTATCCCCAGCGTACTGAGCGAAACCTCCAAGCGCAAGGCAGAGATGCAGCACATGGGTGCAGCTTACATGGCAGAGGGTCTTGTAACTCTCGCAGGCTCCCGTCTGTACACCAGCGCAGCTTACACCGAGCAGGACATCGACGAGGTCCTCAAGCGCTTCGACCGCGTTTTCGCAAACTGCGGAAAGCTGGGTAAGTAATAATGGCTTACGAGAAAAACGAAGCGGTAGCGCTTGTCATCGAAGCAGGTCACAGACTTGTTGAGGCAGGCCTTATCGCGCGTACCTGGGGCAACATCAGCGCCAGAATTTCCGACACTCAGTTTGTCATCACCCCGAGCGGTATGGCTTACGATACTCTCACTCCCGACGATATCGTAACCGTAAATATCGCCGATTGCTCCTACGAGGGTAACATCAAGCCCTCGAGCGAGAAGGGCATTCACGCTGAGAGCTATAAGTACCGCCCCGATGTTAATTTTGTAATTCACACCCACCAGCTGTATGCCACGGCATACGGCACTCTGGGTGTTGAGCTTCCTACTGCCGAGATGCTTCTCGGCGGCACCGTGCCCTGCGCGGAATACGGCATTTCCTCAACCAAGAAGCTCATGAAGAAGGTCTCCGAGTCCATTCAGAAGCACCTGCGTTCCAACGCATTCTTTATGCGCTACCACGGCGTGCTTTGCCTCGGTACCGACCTTGAGAATGCCTTTGATATCAGCCTTCGCCTTGAGGAGCTCTGCAAGGCAGAGGTCGAAAAGAAGGTCGCACTCAGCCGGTGCGGCGAGGACCTTAAAGTCCCCGCAGAGCTTGTTAACGGCATCGAGGAGTCCGTTGCAATCTTCGTAAACACCCCCGCAATCCTTGCCGTCAGCGAAAAGCGCGGCAAGCTGCATCCGATGATTGACGATATGGCACAGATTGGCGGCACCGATTTTGACAATGTCAGGGTCGAGGGCGATTGGGCGGCAAAGGCAGCAAAAAGCCTCAAGGGCCGCAACGCAGTTCTGCTGCGCGGCAAGGGTGCAATCTGCACCGGCAACAGCCTTGACGAGGCTGAGGCGGTTGCCTCCGTAATGGAGAAAAACTGCCTTGCAAAGCTGTATTCCAATGCCTGCGGCGCAAATCACCGCCTTGCTTACTTCGATGCACTTCTGCAGCGCACCGTGTATCTGATGAAGTATTCCAAGCTGAAGAACAAGTGATATGGCAAGGAAGCTGAGCGAGGAAAAACAGAATGAAATAATGGAGGTAGGCATCAGGATGTTTGCCGAGCGCGGCTATGACGGAGCTAACACCAATGTCATAGCGCACAAGGCGGGCATCTCTGTCGGAGCATTGTTCAAGTACTACGGCGACAAGGAAACCTTTTTCCTTGCCTGCCTCCGCAGAAGTCTTGATATACTCGAAAGCGTGCTTCAGGAGGTTGAGCAGGCAGAGGGCAAGAGCTTTGACAAGGCCGAAAGCCTTTTCCGCACCCTCATAAGCTTCAGCCGCGAGCACGGCGATTACATCAGGATGTACCATATGATAACCGCGGGCAGCAACAAGGAGCTTACCGAAAAGCTCGCCGCGGAGATTGAGGGCGTATCCGCAAGGGTGTATCGCGCATATATTGCAAGGGCGCAGGAGCAGGGTGAAATCCGCAGCGATATTTCGCCCGAGAAGGCAGCGTTCTTCTTCGACAATATGCTTATGATGCTGCAGTTTACCTATAGCTGCGACTACTATAAGCAGCGCCTTGCGATGTATACGGGACTTGATGCCGATGACGAATCGGCAGACGAGATGATGATTAAGCAGCTTCTGCTTTTCATCGACGGAGCAATGGGAAGATAATTCCCGACTCATAAAAAGAAAGGAAGAAAGATTATGGCATATGTACTGGCATATGACATAGGCACCACGGGCGTTAAGACCTGTGTTTTTTCCCTGGAGGATAAGATAAAGCTGTTGGCCGACGCAAACGAAGGCTACGGACTTTACATAGGCGAAAACGGCGAGGCAGAGCAGGACACTGAGGAGTGGTGGGCCGCGATGTGCTCAACCACCCGCAAGGCACTCGGTAAGGCGGGCCTTAAGGGCAGTGATATTGAGGGCATTTCCTTCTGCTCACAGATGCAGGGTCTTGTACTCACCGACGCCGAGGGCAACGCACTGCGCCGCCCGATGAGCTATATGGACCAGCGCGCAAAGGAAGAGGTCAAGGAGGGTATCGCAGGCGGTATCGAAATCGCAGGCGGCAACATCGTCAAGGTGCTGCGCTCACTTCTCATCAACCGCGCCGTTGCGTCAAGCGTCAAGGACCCCGTATGGAAGTACAAGTGGGTCGAGAAAAACGAGCCTGAGGTTTTCGAAAAGGTCGCCTGCTGGCTCGATGTCAAGGATTACCTTGTCGGCAGAATGACGGGCAACCTCGTTATGACCGAGGACTCCGCATTTGCAACTCTCATCTACGATACCCGCGCAGGCCACCTCGGCTGGAGTGAGGCACTGTGCAAGATGTATAAGGTCAATATGAAGCACCTGCCGCCCATCATCAGGACCACCGATGAGGCAGGTAAGCTGACCGAGAAGGCAGCAGCCGACCTCGGTCTTGCGGCAGGCATTCCCGTGTTCGGCGGCGGCGGTGGCGCATCGCTTATCGGTGTCGGCGCGGGCGCTGTCAATGTCGGTGACACTCACATCTACTGCGGCACAAGCGGCTGGGTATCCACCGTTGTCGACAAGCAGATTGTCGATGTAAACGCAATGATTGCCTCCGTTGTGGGCGCCGTCAGCGGCAACTACAACTACTTTGCCGAGATGGAGACCGCAGGCAAGTGCCTTGAGTGGGTCAAGGACCATCTCGCGCTTGATGAAATCGATATTTACCTTGAGAAGAAGGATGTTGTCGGTCACAGCAAGGAGCGCATCTACACCAGCCTTTACGACTACCTCACCGAAACAATCCGCAAGATTGAGCCCGGCTGCAATGGTCTTATCTTCACCCCGTGGCTGCATGGCAACCGTTGTCCCTTCGAGGACCCCAATTCCGCAGGTATGTTCTTCAATATCAAGCTCGAAACAGGCAAGGCACAGATGATTCGCTCCGTAATCGAGGGCACCTGCTTCCATCTGCGCTGGATGCTCGAGTGCCAGAGCGGCAAGGTCAAAACCTCCGAAAAGCTGCGCTTTGTCGGCGGCGGAGCACTGTCCGATATGACCTGCCAGATTCTTGCGGATATCTGCGGCAGACCCGTTGAAACGGTGAGCAAGCCTCAGAATGTCGGTGCTGTCGGTGCGGCAGCGGTCTGCGGTGTCGGTCTCGGCATCATCGACTCTATGGAGCGCGTAGGCGACTTCATTGAGGTCACTCATACCTATGAGCCCAACCCCGACAACAAGGAAATCTATGACCGCAACTACAAGGCATTCCGTCAGCTTTATCAGTCGAACAAGAAGAATTTTGCAATTCTCAACGCGTAAGGAGCGGCTGCGATGATTTATTATTTCACCGGAACGGGCAACGGCGAATTCGTTGCAAAGAAGCTCGCGAAAGCTACGGGCGATGAAACCGCAGCGGTTTACGAGTGCATCAGAGACGGCGAAAAGCTCAGCACAAGGCAGGGCGAAAAGCTCGTGTTTGTCACCCCGACTCACTGCTGGCGCGTTCCTCACATTGTCGAGGACTGGATACTGAACGGTGAGCTTGCCGAGGGCTGCAAGGCATATTTTGTGCTGACCTGCGGCAGCGATATCGGCAATGCCGAAAAGTATGCACGCGAGTTATGCGATAAGGCAGGCTTCGAGTTTATGGGCATCGGCGAGGTCGTAATGCCCGAGAACTATGTTGCGATGTTTGATGTTCCCGAAGCCGACGAGGCAAAGGAAATTGTAAAGCTCGCGGTTCCCGTTATTGAAAAGTATGCCGAGTGCATCGCAAGCGGTGAGAAAATCCCCGCAAAGCGCGTGAACATTTTCGACAGCTTCAAAAGCGGCCCCGTAAATCCGATGTTCTACGGTGTCTGCGTCAAGGACAAAAAGTTCTACGCAACCGATGCCTGCATCAGCTGCGGCAAGTGCGCAAGCGTCTGCATCACTCACAATATAAAGCTTGTTGACGGCAAGCCGCAGTGGCAGGGCAATTGCATACACTGTATGCGCTGCATCTGCGATTGTCCCGAAAGCGCAATCGAATACGGCAGGGCAAGCAAGGGCAAACCCCGCTACCATTGTCCTTGAAAATTCGGATAATTCGTGGTATTCTAATGGAAAATTATGAAATGAGGAGCCTCGGATGAGCTTACAGGAATCGGGCGAGATGTATCTCGAGACCATATTGGTGCTTAGCAGAAAACTGAAAAATGTGCGCGCCATCGATATAAGCGAGCATATGGGCTTTTCAAAGCCGAGCGTCAGCCGCGCAATAGGCATCCTCAAGGGCGAGGGCTATGTCATTGCCGACGAGAACGGCTTTCTTGAGCTGACCGAGGCAGGTCTTGCCGAGGCAGAGAAGATTTATGAGCGTCACGAGATGCTGACCGATGTGCTTGTGCGCCTCGGTGTCGATGCGCAGACCGCCTCCGAGGATGCGTGCAAGATGGAGCATGTAATCAGCGAGGCATCGTTTGCCGCGATTAAAAACCATGTGAATAACAAGTGAGTAAAATAAAAACATCGGCAATGCTTTTGCATTGCCGATGTTTTGTTATATCGTTTGTTCGATTATGCCTCGCCGCGCTCCTTGAGAGCTTCCTTGCGGGAGAGGTTTACGCGACCGCGGTCGTCAATCTCGGTAACCTTGACCCAAGTCATATCGCCGATGTTGAGAACATCCTCAACCTTCTCGGTGCGCTTGAACTCGAGGTCCTTGATGTGGCACATGCCGTCCTTGCCGGGAGCAAGCTCGATGAATGCGCCGATGGGGATGATGCGGACTACCTTGCCGTAGTACAGAGCGCCGACCTCAGGCTCGAAAACGATGTT
>JAZULF010000164.1:0-14842 GCA_045643645.1 Oscillospiraceae bacterium | reverse complement strand
TCCATTTTTTCACCTTCTTTGATGGCCCATCACTTATATACTACCGCTTTTTATACTTCGGTTGCGCAATTGTGCAAAATCGGCGGCAGAAATGGTCTGCCGCCGATTACTCAGCTAATCTTAACTTTTACTCGTCGATTTTATTGAAGTGGCTGATGCCGATGCGCTTATGCTCGGCTCTGTCGTGGTAGCGGTCAATTATCTTCTTATCGCGCTCGCTGACCTCGCCGGTTGTGATGTAGGCATCGATTGCCGCATAGGTAACACCCATTTCGTCCTCATCTGTCTGACCGTCAAAGAGACCTGCAGAGGGCTTCTTGTTGATAATTGCGGCAGGTGCGGTAAGCCAGCAGAGGAACTCGATAACCTCGGTTGCGGTGAGGTCGGAGATGGGGTTAAAGTCGCAGGCGCCGTCGCCCCACTTGGTGTAGTAGCCCATATACAGCTCACTGCGGTTGCCCGTGCCTGCAACAAGGCGGTATTCGCTGGCTGCGATGGTGTAAAGAGTGGTCATACGCAGGCGCGGTGCGATGTTGTTTACCGCTGCATTGCTCAGCGTGGTAATCTCGGAAAGTCTGTCAATTTCAGCCTGGCGGACATCGGTCAGGTCGACAACGCGTGTCTGGATGCCGAAATGCTCGGCAACCTCCTTTGCGTCCTTCATATCCTCCTCAAAGTTGCGCTTGGAGGCGCAGGGCATCATAATGCCGACGGTATTCTCGCACGCAAACTTGCAGAGGATACCTACAAGTGCGGAGTCCTTGCCGCCGCTGTTGCCGAAAACGATTCCGTCTACACCGGACTTTTCAACAAGGTCTCTGATGAACTGAACTCTGTTTTTGAACTCTTCGTTGTAATCTCTGGACATAATGTGCTCCTTTCGTTGAGGGAAACCCATATTCAAAACATAAAATAATATAGAATTTTATATCAGACCGCCCTTACTGTCAACAAGAATAAATAAATATCAAAGTCGCGCTTTTTTCGGCTTTCGACCCGATTATTTAGGTTTTGCACAGAGTCTGACTCATAATCATAGCAGCACGAATTTACTACGAAGAAAGCGAGGAATGACCTTGAGCAACATACCGACCGACAAGCAGATATCCGAGCATATCAGCAGGCTGCTTAACTGCGACAAAAACCATCTCGACACTGCGCAATACACGCGCAAGCTATATCCCTACACAGCGCTTTTCTCCCCCGTAAAATGCGGCAGACTCACGCTCAAAAACCGAATTATCGCCGCACCTCCCGGAAGCTTCAACGCATTGAGCATTGATAATCAGCTCGGTTTTATCCGTGCTGCCGCGCAGGGCGGTGCAGGGCTTATCTGCACGGGTTATATCTCATCCTTTGTCGGTGAAGAAGCCTTGCGAGGTCTGCGGCGCATTGCCGACAGCGCACACGCCTTCAGCTCGAGGGTATTTATGCAGCTTGCCCCCGGAAATAAACGCGCGCAGCTGCCGTACATATCACGCATCCCCGTTTCCGCACCCGAGCTTAAGCTAATCATTCTGCAGGCAATCAAAGCCGCAGATGCCGCAAAACTGTGCGGCTTTGACGGAGTGTGCCTTAATCTTGCGGACACCTGCCTTGACTGCAATGCAGGAATTGAGCTTGTTTCCGAGCTTCGCCGATTTGCAGGTGCTGAGCTTCCCATAATGTGCCGTATCGGCATTGGCAGCTCGCTTAACGAAAGCCTTGCCTATATGACCGACCTTGTCCGCGCAGGTGCGGACATGCTCTGCGTAGGCTTCGGCGGCAAGGCAGAGGAATGGCTCAAGACTCCGCCCTATGCGCTGCCCGCAGGCTGTCATCTCGACCTTATAAAGCAGGTAAAGGACTATTTTATAAGCGCAGGTATAAAATCGCAGCTCGGTGCCGATATTCCCATTGTGGCAACGGGCAAGCTCGGTTATCCAGACATTGCCGAGGGCGCGCTTCGTGAGGGCAACTGCGATATGCTTATGCTCAGCCGCGCAATTCTCGCAGACCCAGACTGGTGCAAAAAGGTGTACGCAGGTAAGGTTGACGAAATCCGTCCCTGCATAGGCTGTCTGCGCGGCTGCACGGACAAGCTATGCCCCTCCTGCTCCGTAAATGCGCGGGCAGGTCTTGATGCCGCGCCGCTTATAAGAGCCGAAAAGTCCAAGAGGATTGCCGTTGTAGGCGGCGGCATCGCCGGAATGAGCTTTGCAATATACGCTGCCGCCTGCGGACACAAAATCGAGCTGTTTGAAAAGGACAACAGACTCGGCGGCAGGCTACTCTGCACCTTGAACTCGGCAAGCAGCTTTGACAGCTTTAATTACCGCCGCTGGCTCATCGTTCAGCTAAGCAGGTCGGATAATATCCAGATTAATCTCAACACCCTTGCCGACACGCAGCTTCTGTCGTCAGGCAGATACGATGCGGTGGTTTACGCAAACGGTGCAAAAGCCTGCGAAGCACCCCGCATAAGCGGCTGGGGAGAAATCCCATATGTCTGTGCAAGCGAGGTTATGGCAAAGCCCGAAGCACTGCCGCCGCTTGATGGCAAACGAGTTGCCGTTTTGGGTACGGGCAGTGACGCATACGAATGCGCGCTATGGCTCAAATCCGAAATGGGCGCGAAAAAGGTTTGCCTGCTTGACGAGGTCACACTCGAGTCAGACAATTCCTCTGCGCCCGTGAAAAGCTGGCTTTCCCGTCAATTCAGCGAACGCAGAATTGAGCTTCTGAGCCTTGCAAAACCGTTGAAAATATCTGAAAATCGGCTATTTACCAAACAAAACTGCCCATATTGTACGCAAAAGCTGCCCACAAATGACACATTTATACGAAATCTCGACTGCGACCTGATTGTTCTCGCAGGCGCACGGCAGGCTGACGCAGAGCAGTTTTTTGCAGGTCAAGGCGAGCTTGTTGCCCCCGAGGTGTACTATATCGGAGGCTCATTTGAGGCGGAAAATATCCTCGAATCCACACGCGCCGCCTATGAGCTTGCGCAGAGCATTTCGGTCAAATATTACTAACTGTATACCCTTGTAATCGCACTATAGGTATTTTTTGGAAGGCGTTTTCGGGTCAAAAATTCGTGTATACAGTGGGGGACTTGATTTTTCTGAATATTTTTGCTATAATGCAGAATGTTGGATTATTACTAAGAGTTTTTACGCTTGATTACACATACGAATTCAAGGAGAATTTTTCCTGATGAAACGATACATATCATTGCTTCTGGTGTGCATCATGTTGTTTACTTTAGTGCCGGTTTCGGCATCTGCCGCATCAACCGGCTCAAGCACCATGAAGGCCAGCGGAAAGATAATGGAATACATTAAAGAGAAAGAGGGCTGTGTCCTCACCGCTTACCAGCTTTCGGGCGAGCAATACTACACAATCGGCTACGGTCACTACGGTCCCGATGTAAGCGCAGGCATGACAATCTCGCAGGCGCAGGCCGATTCACTGTTTGCGCAGGACCTTAAAACCTACGAGGCTGCGGTCAATGTTTATATTGACAACTACGGTCTTACTCTCAACCAAGGCCAGTTTGACGCGCTTGTCAGCTTCACCTACAACTGCGGTGTATATTGGACCGATAACGGCTGGCGTCTTGCAAAGTATCTCAAGAACAATTTCAAGGATTCAAACGGCAATCCCATTCCCGACCAGGAAATTGCAGATGCCTTCGGCGTAATCTGCAGCGGCGGCAGCGGAATTCTTACCGGACTTATAAAAAGACGAATTGAAGAGGCAAAAATCTTCCTTTACGGTGACTATGACGGCAGCGGCAGCCGAGATTTTGTATATGTGCTGCTCAATGCAAACGGCGGTACGCTAACCGGAGGTAACCGCGTTGCAATCTACACCAAGGGTCAGCCCTACGGCGCACTGCCCGAGGCAACCCGAAGCGGCTATTACCTTTACGGCTGGAAGTCCGACGGCGGCTCAACCTATTATCCCTCATCCACGGCAATCGCAAAGTATAACCTCAATCTTACAGCCTCGTGGAAAACCGGCACCGCTCCCACCCGCTACTCCTTGACCGTCAACGGCGGCTACGGCAGCGGCACCTACACATCCGGAACTAAGGTTTGTATCTCCCCTATGCAGAAAAGCGGCTATGACTTCAGCGGCTGGTCCGCAAGCGGAATTACAATCACCAAGAGTGACGGCTACTATTACTTCACAATGCCGTCAAAATCCGTAACAGTAACCGCACAGTACGAAAATCTAAATTCGCCCAAGACTCTGACCGTTGTAAACGGCAGCGGCAGCGGCAAATACTCCCCCGGCACAAAGGTATACATTGACCCCGTCACCAAGCCCGGCTACTGCTTTGTAGGCTGGAATGCTGACGGTGTGAATGTAGTTTATGAAAAATCCAGTGGCGGCTACTACATAACAATGCCCTCAAAGTCCGTCACGATAACAGCGATGTTCCAGGAGGGCTGCGTATACGGAACAGCCTGCCCCTCCGCACACTTTACAGATGTCAGCGCAGACCACTGGGCACACGAGGGTATTGACTTCTGCACAGCAAATAAGCTTCTCATCGGCACAAGCACAAACACCTTCAATCCCGAGGACCCGATGACCCGCGGCATGGTTGTCACCGTGCTTTACAGACTTGCAGGCAAGCCCTCGGTCAAAAATGTAAGCAATCCCTACTCCGATGTATTTAACGAGTATTACCGCGATGCAGCGCTTTGGGCGCACGAAAATCACATCACTCCCGATAACGGCTACGGTCTGTTCTTCGGTGATGAAATCATAAGCCGTGAGGAATTCGCGCTTATGCTTATGCGCTACGCAGGCTCGGATTATCTCGATTACGATGTTGACAACTCCACCTTCGCCGACCTGAGTAACTACACCGATGCAGGTGATATCTCCGTCGGCTGCCGTCAGGCAATGTCATGGGCCGTTGATAAGCGCATTATCATCGGCGTAACAACCACCACCCTCGAGCCGACAAGCGGCGCAACAAGAGCGCAGGTATCCACAATGCTTCTCAGATTCATGCAGGCCTGTGTATCCATGTGATATAAAGTAATGATAAAAAACCACCCGCGAGATTCTCGCGGGTGGTTTTTTATTGTTATTAAGCTATTCCGTATTTAAGGACAAGTACTGCGAGGTATGCGCAGTAGCAGGCAAGAAGCAGAATGCCCTGCCAGCGGTAGAGCTTGCCCTTGACAAGCGGCGGAAGCACCGCAATGAGTGTCAGTGCAAAGCACACGGGCATATCGAGCATAAACGACTGCTCCGAAATCTTCAGCTCGCCGTTTGAAACCATTGAGCAGACAGGCAGAATCAGAGTCAGGTCAATGATGTTTGCGCCGATGATATTTCCGATGGACATTGAGGACTCTTTCTTGCGGATTGCCGTCAGTGTCGTTATAAGCTCGGGCAGGCTTGTGCCGATTGCAACCATCGTAACGCCGATTATTGCCGAGGGCACACCGAGCAGTACGGCTATTTCGCTGCCGTAGTTGATGAGAAGCCGGCTGCCGATGACAATTGCGGCAATGCCGATTGCGAACATCACAAGCTGCTTGGGCAGGTCCTTTTTATCAACCTGCTCGCGCTCTTCACTGCCGATATCGCTTCTTGCGTCGCGGATATTGTCCCATATGTAGATTGCAAGAATCACAAACAGGAACACTGCGGGAATCATACTCAGACCGCCGCCGCGGCACATAAGCCACAGCGCAAGTGCGGATACGGACATTAAGGTTGCCTTGAGCCAAAGCTGACTTTTCTTGACAAGTGCAGGCATACAAACAAGCGATATGCCCATGATAAGGCCGATATTCGCCGTGACCGAGCCGACGGCATTGCCTACCGCCATATCAAGCTCGCCGTCAAGAACGCCCGTTACGGAAACGGTAAGCTCGGGAAGTGTGGTCGCAACGCTTACAATCGTTGCGCCGATGATAAACTTGGGAATTCCTGTTGCGTTTGCAATCCAGACTGCCGAATCGACAAACCAGTCACCGCCCTTGATGATGAGCAGCAGACCGACAACAAACAGTGTAATAATCAGTGCTGTGTGCATTTTAATCCTCTTATAATTGATTATTCATCATTGCCGAGCAGGTCTGAAAGGCCGGCAATAATGTCATCCAGGTCGTCGGTGGGTGTGGGCGTGGGGGTAGGCTCGGGCTTCTTCTGGAAGGTTGCAACTACGGTGTGGTCGTCCTTGATGTAGGACAGCGTGTAGCTGCCAACAGCGCCCATATCCTCGCCGTCAATCTTGACGGACTGAATTTCGTAGCCCTTCTTGGGGGTGATGTTGATGGTCAGGCTGCCCCAATCCTCGACGGAAACGCTGCCGTTAGGGTCAACAGTGCCGCCGTTACCTGCGGTTACAAGCACGGTATGCTTTACTGTTGCATCCGCCTTGTCATCACTGCTCTCGGGAGCTTTTGTTTCTACCACTGGGTCATCGTGTGCCTGGACAGAGCCGGGCTTAAAGGTGAAGCTGCCGCTCTTGGCGCACATAATCACAGTGAAAATCGCAAGCACGAAAAGCGCGCCCGTGATTATCCACTTGGTTTTCTCACTCATATTTCTGAGTCCGGATTTCTTTTTGGTTTTTTCTTCATTGTTCATATCAAAGCCTCCGCGCGTTACTGCTTCTTCTCGCCGCCCTGCTTGTTTTTGGGCTTGCCGTGATGATAGTAGCGGCGCTTGTTATTGCTGCGCTTCTTCTCGCCGCCCTCCTTGACCTCGGTGTGCTTCTGCTGAGGCTTTACCGCGGCTTCGTTGGACGGTTTCTGATTCTTCTGTCCGTCATTTGCAGAACGGGGCTTGTTATTGCCATTGTTCTTGTGCTTGGGTTTTGCCTTTACGCTCTGCTTGTCTGCATTGCTTGCAGGCTTTGCAGACTGTGCAGGCTTGTTTTCAGGTTTGTTCTCACCCGACTTCTTATCGCCTGACTTGTTGTGCTTCTTGCCGCCTCTGTGGCTTCTGTGGCTGCGGCTTTTCTTGGGTGCTGCGGGCTTCTCAGGCTGCTCCTCGACATACTCGTTAACGAGCATCTCGGGAATCTCCCACTCATTCTCAGGCTCTTCCTCGGGCTCGGGCTCGGGGATATACTTGAGCACTGAGGGCAGAGGCTCGCCGTCCTTAGGTCTGCCGCCGGGCACGGTTGCGACCTCAACTGCTCTGTAGGTGCGGATGGTATCGTCGCCCTCGCCGTCGAGCTTTACCTTAACAAGCTGACGCAGCAGATTAATCTGCGTTACAATGCCGTAGCCTGCGGGGGTTTCAACAAATGCGCCCTGCTTGGGAACATTCTTGACAAGCTCCTCATATGCCTCCTGCTCGTATCTGAGGCAGCACATAAGTCTGCCGCAGCTGCCGGAGATTTTGCTCGGATTCAACGACATGGACTGAATCTTTGCCATCTTGGTGGATACGGGCTGGAACTCGTCAAGGAACTTGCTGCAGCAGAAGGGTCTGCCGCAGATACCGAGTCCGCCGAGCATCTTCGCCTCGTCGCGTACGCCTATCTGTCTGAGCTCGATGCGGTTGCGGAATATGCCCGCAAGGTCCTTTACCAGCTCACGGAAGTCAACTCTGCCGTCGGAGGTGAAGAAGAACATGGTCTTGTTGCCCTCGAAGTTGCACTCAACATCGACGAGCTTCATATCAAGTCCGTGCTCAGCAATCTTCTGCTGGCAGATATCAAAGGCTTCCTTCTCGCGCTGCTTGTTGATTTCGGCAACTCGCAGGTCGTCATGGGTGGCAATTCTGATTACGGGACGCAGCGGCTGTACAACAGCGGTGTCCTCAACCATATGGTTTCCGTGCCAGCAATCGGCAATCTCAAGGCCCTTGCTTGTTTCAACAATGACCTGCTCACCGCTTTTGACGGTTTTGCCGTTAGGCGCAAAGAAATAGCTCTTGCCCCTGTTTTTGAATTTTACGCTTATAACCTCAGTCAAATTATTTCCTCGTTTCCTTTGCAGGCAGGGATTTCACTGCCAGCAGTCCAAATATGTGTTTAACGCTTGTATTGACCGTCTGATACTCAAGACAGCGGTCAATTAGCCCGATATTGTCCATTATTCGTTTTTTGCCCTCGGCAAATCGCAGCATCTCAATCAGCTTGCGCTTTACGCAGTGCAGAAATTCGCGGAGCTTTCTCGAATCGAGCTTCTCGTTTTCCATACACCATGCCGTTAGCTCTGCCGCATTGCCGTTTATGATGTGGGTAATATACTCATCCGCAAGGGCGGCAAGCTCGGGGTTTTCCTCCTCGTCATCTGCGTTGCAGCGGACAAGCACGCAGCGCGAGCGGACTGTTATGAGAAATCGCTCGGGGTTTGTTGCGCAGAGAATAAACGAAACATTTGCAGGAGGCTCCTCAAAGAGCTTCAGCGCCGCATTCTGCGCTCTCTCGTTCATTGTTTCCGCTTCCTCAATGATATAGACCTTGCCCGCAGCCTCATTCGGCAGAATGTAGGCATCGGCTGCCATAGCTCTTATCTGGTCAACCATTATCTCGCGCTTTTTATTGCCGTTGTCATCGGCAAGACGCGAAACGAATGTGAGATCGGGATGCACTCCCGCCTTTACCTTGCGGCAGTCGGCACACACGCCGCAGGGTCTTTTCCCCGTTCCGCTGCACAGCATTTTAGACGCCAGCTCAATCGCTTTGTCGCGGCTGACGCTCTCCGATGCAGAGGAGACTATATAAGCATGTGACAGCTTCTCCATGGCATTCCTTTCCCATTCTCATACCTAATCACTTTATTTTACTCTCATATGCTTTGCAAGTCAATTTTTTTATAAAAAAAACACGCCCAAAGCACTTGCTTTGGGCGTGTTTCGTGTAATTTAATTACTGCTTGGACTCGATGTACTCGATGAGCTTGCCGACGGTGGTCAGCTCTGCTGCATCTTCATCGGGGATTGAAAGGCCGAACTCGTCCTCAACGGACATAATGAGTTCAACGACATCAAGGGAATCTGCGCCGAGGTCGTCAATGATATTGGTTTCCTCGGTGATGCTGTCAGCAGCAACTTCGAACTGCTGTGAAAGAACGCTCTGAATCTTTTCCAGTAACATTTTCATTTCCTCCTTATGCCCATTCACGGCTTTGCGGCTTGTTCGAGCTCTGCTGCGGTCTGTCGTAGGATACGACAACGCGGCGGTTGGGCTCAGTGCCGGTAGAGCTTGTGGTTACGCCTGCATAATCCTGCAGTGCGGTATGGATAATGTGACGCTCGTAAGAATTCATAGGCTCAAGAGCCATGCTGCGCTTGTACTTGATAACCTTTGCGGCCATCTTCTCCGCGAGGCGAACGAGGGATTCCTCGCGCTTTGCGCGGTAGCTCTCAGCATCAACGGAAATGTGCATATGCTTGTCATTTCCGCGATTGATTACATAATTGGTCAGGTGCTGAATTGCATCGAGGGTTTCGCCGCGGCGGCCGATTACTGCGCCCATATTGGGACCGGAAAGGTTTACGACAACACCCTTGCTGTCGCGTGCAGTAATGGTGATGTCCGCCTTGGTGCCCATACGCTCGAGCAGCCCGTTCAGAAAGCTTCTGATTTCGGGATAGTCATCCGCTGCGACCTCGTCGGCAGGCTTTACTTCCTCTGCGACGGGCTCATCGGGTGCTTCGTATTCGACACGCACGACTGCAGGAGTTGCTCCGATGCCCAGGAAGCCGGACTTGGCGCGCTCTACGACAGTAACGGATACATCGTCGCGGTCCATACCAAGCTCCTCAAGAGCAGCAGCAAGTGCCTCGTCTTCAGTGCGGCCTGATTTTTCCAAAGACTTTATCATATTCGGTTCTCCTGTTATTATTCAGGCTCTTTCTCTGTTTCAAGCTCGGGTATCTCGGACTCGTGCTGAACAGCTGCGGCAGTGCCGAAGCGGTCGGGGTCGTATGCGCGACCTCTTGCATAGCGGCGCTTGCCTACCTGAGAGGGGTTATCTTCCTTGGCATCAATGCCGAGGCGCTCGCGCTTTGCCTCGCGCTCAGCCTTCTCGGCTGCTGCACGGCGCTCGTCGCTGAGCTGCTTCTGCTGTGCCTGCATTTTCTTTTTGCTGGTGTTGGTGTTGCGGGTGGTTGCGCCCTCTGCGCGCAGACGCTCGGTCTCCTCATGGCGGCGCTGCATCTCCGCATCTCTTGCCTTCTCGCGTGCAATGCGCTCTGCGTCCTCTTCATCAAGCTTTTTCTTGTAAATCTTGGTGAGGGTTACATCACGGATGATGCCGCAGATGCTGTTAGCAATCCAGTACAGACCGAGTGCTGCAGGCATGATGAAGCAAATCCAGATGGACATGATGGGCATAAAGGTATTCATGGTCTTCATCTGTGCCGCTGCCTGCTGAGTACCCGCGGTGGGGTTGGTCTTCTGGCTGATATCCATGGAAAGCCAGGACAGGAAGGCTGCGATGATGGGGATAATGAACAGTCCCAGTGCGGGGAGAAGCTCCTTTGCGCTGCCGAAATTGAAGGTCCAGATTTTCCAATCGGGAATCTGACCGAGATTAAGGCCGATGGAGCTGTAGTCGAGGTTAATCAGCTTGTCGCCGAAATTACCGAGTGCCGAAACTGCCGCATCCCAATGCTGATGGATTGCGTTAGCAACACCGATTTCGTCGTAGGTGCTTCTTGCGGAGCTGACAAAGCCGGCATTTTCGGTTGCCCACTTAGTAATATCCGCAACGCCCTCCTTACTTATACCCATCATTCTGGAAAGAGGCTGACGGATAACACTGTACAGTGCGAAAAGTATGGGGAACGGAATCAAAGACCACAGGCAGCCCGATGCAGGGTTGATTTTCTCTTCCTTGTAGAGCTTTCTGAGTTCTTCCTGGAATTTCTGCTGATTGCCCTCATGCTTTCTTTCCAGTTCTTTTATTCTGGGCTGAAAGCGTGATGTGCGCATCATGCTCTTCTTGCTCTTTGCCATAAAGGGCAAAAGGACAAAGTTAACCACGAGAGCAAAAAGGATAATGGATACGCCGTAGTTCTGAGTCCAGTTATACAGGAACTCCATGAGTCTGGCGAACGGCCAAACTATTAAATCCCATAATGACATAAGTATCTCCTTGTGGTTTGACTCCCGTCAGGGCACGGGGTCGAAGATGTCTTGCTCGCCGATGTGAAAGGGATGGCACCTCGACAAGCGTTTGATTGCGAGCCAGCTGCCCTTCAAGGCTCCGTATTTCTCGAGAGCCTCAACGGCATACTGTGAGCAGGTCGGAATGAATCTGCAGCAGGCAGGTCTTGCCGGAGAAATGTGCTTCTGATAAAACTTCACCAATGCGATGAGAATTTTTTTCATCGGCTCACCTCTTTTAACAAGCCAAGCTGTCCGCAGGCCTGCAGAAACGCCTTTTCGATTTTTGCATAGTCGCCGTTTACGCAGCGCGCTCTTGCGACCACGACAATATCGATACCGTCCTTAAACTTGTCCGCATTAAGGCGGTAAATCTCTCTCAGACGGCGGCGGACACGGTTGCGGACGACGGCCTTACCCAGCTTTGTGGATACGGTGTAGCCCACGCGGTTGACTCCGCGTCCTGTCCTCAGGCTGTAAACGACAAGATACGGGGTTACGGCGGTTTTGCCCTTGTTATACAGCCGTTTGAATTCATAGTTTTTCTTCAGTGTTACTCTGAAATCCAACGAATTTCACTCCAAATCAGTCGATTACAATTTTCTGCACAAACACCTTAAGGGCGGATGGTATCCGCCCTAAAAAATATTCAAAATTCCGTTCTGCTCATGCAGGTCAAATCAGGCGCTGAGCTTTGCTCTGCCTTTTGCTCTGCGGCGAGCGAGGACCTTGCGGCCGTTTGCGGTTGCCATTCTCTTGCGGAAGCCGTGCTCTTTCTTGCGCTGACGCTTCTTGGGCTGGTAAGTACGCAGCATAATTTTCTGCACTCCTTTCAGGATTAATACTCAACATTGACCGAAGTCAAAGTAGTTGATAAAATTAAATAACTTCCGATGCCCACAGGCATCGGAAGTTTATTATATACGAATTACTCCGTATATGTCAACATTTTTTTACGCTCTTTTCAAATCCTCGCCGCGAATATACTTTCCGAGGGGCTTAATGATAATTGCGGCTACTACGAGGCACAGCAGCATATCGATGAGCATGAAGCTGCCGTTATAAAGTGCGGAATAGAACCAGGGTGTTGTCATGGTCATACCGAAGAATTCGGGAGGCATATACTCTGCCCATACTGTAGCGCCGACCACATAATGAACGAGGAAGCGTGCAACGCTGCCGACTGCCGTACCGATGAAAAGGCCGTTTTTCATATTGTGGAAAAGACCTGCCACACCGAGAACGGAGAATGCGATGATGTAGTCTCCCAGCATGCTCTGCCAGCCCCATGCATATGCGCCGTCAAGAAGAAGCTGAAGTACGCTGAAAACCATACTTGCCAGCATACCGGGACCGAAGCCCCAACGGGCGCAGTAAATGAAAATGGGCAGCATGCTCAGGGTGATGGAACCGCCCTGGGGCAGCTCAAACAGCTTGAGATAACCGATTGCCTGTGCCAGCGCAACAAACAGTGCGCCCTCGCACAAGGCTCTTAGCTTGAGATGGGATTTGCTCTGATTCATAATAATCCTCCTTAAAGAAAAACCGTGCTGCCAAGCAGCACGGTCATAGAAAACGATATGTCAGTATTTTCGTTTCCTACGCCGGCATTACCCGGATCAGGTTCATGGGTTTCGGAAATTCAATTATCTCCGTCTCAGCCGAGAAAACTCAGCCCCCCTGTTTACTTGCTCGTAAATCTTAACTTAAAAGCACCATTTTGTCAATGATTTTGTACAAATTCACCGAAAAATCTCTGTTTCGGCAGGTAAGTCATAAGCGGCAGCCCCACTATGAACATAACGCCAAGCTCGCCGAGTGCGACCTGACCTGCGTAGATTAAAAACGCGCCTACCGCCTTGAACGGATTGAGGCCCGCGAGCGCGATTGTGAGCGTTGCTCCGACAATGAGTGCGTTCCATATAACAGGCATAAGACATGCCATAATTCTGCTTTGCAGTGTGCCGTTTCTTCTGCCGCAGGCGGCAACGCAAAGGCAGGCAATAAGCGTTGCAAGCGAACCGAACACTACATCGAGTATACCCGCTGCGCTGACTAAATTTGCAAGCACGCAGCCGAGGAACAGTCCCCACGCGGTGTAGGGCATAAAATACGGCAGTATGCACAGCGCCTCGGACACGCGAAACTGCAGCGGTCCGTAGCTTATGGGTGCAAGCACCATGGTAAGCACCGCGTACAAAGCGCCGATTACGGCAGCCGTTATTAGCTTTTGCGTTTTAATGTTCAATACTATTCCCCTGATTGGCAAGCGAAAATACGCAGCCGCAGTATTCCTGACGGTAAAGATTATATTTCTCGGACAAAATTATGGAGCGGTGGTTGCCCTCGCGCTTTCTGAATTCCGACGGAAGCCACTTGACGCCGTACTTTGCGGCAGCCTCGCGGCCTATCGCGTTTATTACAACCGCGTCCTTGCGTGAGGACACGGTAAGCGTCGTGCAAATCCATTCAAAGCCGCGTTCAGCTGCGATGCGCGCGGTTTCCTCAAGGCGTATCTTGAAGCACTCGACGCATCGTGCGCCCTCCTCGGGCTCATTTTCAAGGCCTTTTATGCGGCTGAAATAGTCCTCGCTGCGCCACGGCAGAGCAAGAAGCTGTGCCTCGACTCCGTCGGCGGCAATCGCATCGATAAGCTGCTTTTGCGTAACCAAGCGCTTGTCAAACTCAGCCTCGGGGTAGAGATTCGGATTATACCACAGCACCGTTACGGTGAAATACTTTGCCAGCAGCTCAAGCACCGAGCTTGAGCACGGTCCACAGCAGCTGTGCAGGAGTATTGACGGCTTTTCATCGCCGAATTCCGCAACTGTTTTATCAAATTTTCTGAAGAAATTTTCTCTGTTCATAGCTCAATATTATATTGATATATTCCGCAATGTCAACCGCGCTTGCCTTTTATCATTATATGGTATAATATATTATCAACAAATTCTTAGGGAGTATTGTTATGACGGTTTTGGTTACAGGCGGAATGGGTTATATCGGCAGCCATACCTGCGTTGAGCTTCTCGAGCAGGGTATGGATGTTGTCATCATCGATAACCTCGTAAACAGCAGCGCCGAGGCGGGTAAGCGCATTGAGAAAATCACAGGCAAAAGCGTTACCTTCTACAAGGCTGATGTGCGTGACCGCGAAAAGCTCGATGAGATTTTCAACAAGCACGATATCGACTGCGTTATCCACTTTGCAGGTCTGAAGGCGGTCGGCGAGTCTGTCGAGATGCCGCTTGAGTATTACGACAACAACCTCGGCTCAACCATCACTCTGTGTGAGGCAATGCGCGCGCATAAGGTTAACAAGATAATCTTCTCCTCCTCCGCTACCGTGTATTCGGGTGATAACGAGATGCCGCTTTACGAAAGCTCAAAAACCGGCAGCTGCACCAACCCCTACGGCTGGACAAAATATATGTGCGAGCAGATTCTGCGCGACTATGTCAAGGCTGACCCCGAGTGGTCGGTTGTACTGCTGCGCTACTTTAACCCCGTCGGCGCACATCCCAGCGGTCTTATAGGCGAGGACCCCAAGGGCATTCCCAACAATCTGATGCCGTACATTTCATAGACCGCAATCGGCAGATTTGAGTATCTGCCCGTATTCGGCGGCGATTACGACACCCATGACGGTACGGGCGTGCGTGACTACATCCATGTTGTCGACCTCGCGCGAGGCCATGTTGCCGCGATTGCGTATATGGAAGAGCACAAGGGCGAATCGGTATTCAATCTCGGCAC
>JAZULF010000163.1:0-2606 GCA_045643645.1 Oscillospiraceae bacterium | reverse complement strand
GGCACTCCCGAAAATGAGATTATCTCCACTCTTTCAATCGCAACCGCTTCGCTCGTAACTGTTGCGGTGCTTGCAGTAGGCGTTGCACTGCTCATTCCTCTGCAGCCCGTTCTGCAGGACCCTGCGCTGCAGCCTGCGTTTGAAAATGTTGTACCTGCGCTGTTCGGCGCAATGGCATATAAGTACTTCAGAAACAATCTGAAGATTGCAGTTATTCCTCTTGCCGTGATGAGTCTGCTGTTCATATTCGTACCCAGCCTGACCTCGTCTACAAGCTTTATGATCCTGCCCAGCGGCGCAATTGCAATCGGTATTGCTTTTCTCATGTACAAGAAAAAGTATAAGGCGTGATTAAATGAAATTCAAAAGCTATGCACTGCTTGCAGGCGGCGCGGTTTTAGCACCGCTTACGGCAGCAGTTGTGCGCACGGCGCTTATGCCGAAAAAGGTGTCGGACTACGCTCCGCAGCCCGATGAAAAGCGAGTTGAGCTTTACTCGAAAAAGCTCTCGGAAATGCTGAAATGCGAGACGGTTTCAGACCCCGCAGACCCTCAGCTTGAAAAGTTTTTAGCCTTCCATAAGGAGCTTGAGAAGCTGTTTCCGCTTGTCCACGAAAAGCTTGAAAAAACAGAACTTGACGGCAATTTATTGTATTTCTGGAAGGGCGAAAAAAGCGATAAACCCATCGTTCTGATGAGCCATCAGGATGTTGTCCCTGCAGAGGGCGAATGGGAGCACGAGCCCTTCTCGGGTGATATTGCCGACGGCAAGGTGTGGGGCAGAGGTGCTGCCGATACAAAATGCACTGTAATGGCATTTTTCCAGGCCTGCGAGGAGCTTTTGGAGCAGGGCTATGTGCCGCCGCAGGATGTTTATCTTGCATCCTCCTGCACCGAGGAATTCGGCGGCGACGGCGCAGCTAAGCTCGTAAACGAGCTCAAGCGCCGCGGCGTAAAGCCGTTTCTGGTCTGCGATGAGGGCGGTGGAATTGTAAGCGAGCCCATCGGCGGAGTCAAGGGCAATTACGCAATGATTGGCGTATTCGAAAAAGGTCAGGCAAACCTCAGGCTCACCGCACGCTCAGGCGGCGGTCACTCCAGCGCACCCCCGAAAAACTCACCTGTTGCGCGCCTTGCCGCGTTTGAGAATCACATTGAAAAGCATAGCCCGTTCAAGAGAAAATTCTCCCCCGAATTAAGCGCAATGTTCGGCACTCTGTCCCAATACGCAGGCTTCGGAATGCGGCTTCTTTTCGGCAATCTGTGGCTTTTCAAGCCGCTTCTTAAAGCGGTGATGCCGTCAATTTCCGCGCAGGCAGGCGCTATGCTGCAGACTACCGTTGCATTCACCATGCAGGTCGGCTCCGATGCCCGAAATGTGCTTCCGCAGGAGGCGTCGGTCTGGGCGAATATGCGCTTTATCCCGCATCAGGGCATGGACGAAAGCATAGCGATTATGAAAAAGCTCGCCGCAAAATACGGCCTTGAAGCCGAAGTGCTCACCGCAAACGATTACTCAAAGCCTACCGACATTAACGGTGACGGCTGGAAGCATATTGTTAACGCGATTGAGCAGGTTTTCCCCGGACTTGCGTACAGTCCGTATATTATGACCGGCGGCACAGACGCGAGATTTTATCAGGAAATCTGCGACAGCTGCGTGCGCTTCGGCCCCGTAATTTACGGCCCCGAGCAGATGAAGGGAATGCACGGTCTTAATGAAAATATCGGCTGCGACTGCCTGCCGGGCGCGGTTGATTTCTACAAGGCGGTAATTCAACTGAACAAGTGACGAAAAAACTCCTTACGGCTTGAGCCGCAAGGAGTTTTTGGCTTGTTTTATGTTGCGGAAATTCGCATTTTGAGGTATAATCAGGAAAAAACAAAGGGGTGTTTTTTTATGAGCTTTGACCGCAGCGCAGTTAAAAAACTTGCAGAAAGCTACGAGAGCTTTTATCTGTACGATGAACGGATAATCCTTGAAAATATCGAGGCATTGCTTGAAAACTTCGAGGGCGTGCGCTTTCTCTATTCGGCAAAGGCAAATCCGCATCCGGGCGTGCTCAAATGCATTCTTTCGGAGGGCATCGGTGTAGATGCGGCATCCGCGCGCGAGGTTACGATGGGCAAGGAAAACGGCCTTAAAAAGCACGATATTTACTATTCCGCGCCCGGCAAAAGCCTGCACGATATTGAGGCTGCGCTTGAGCACTGCGTTGTCATTGCCGACAGCGTAAACGAGGTTGAACGCATACAGATGCTTGCCGAGCGCCACGGCATTGTTGCGGAAATCGGTATTCGCATTAACCCCGATTTTACCTTTGACGGTGATGTCGGCTATGCAAACAAATTCGGCATTGACGAGGACATTGCCTTTGCGATGCTCGATATATGGAAAAGCTATAAGAATATCAAAATTACGGGTATTCATGTCCACTCGCGCAGTCAGGAATTAAACGGCCGCTTGATTGCCGATTACTACGGCAGAATGTTCGTGCTTGCAGAGCGCTTCCAGACCGCACTCGGTGAGAAGCTCGCTTTTGTCAACATGGGCTCGGGCATCGGTATTCCCTATGCAGCAGACGATAAACCCGTTGACCTCAAGG
>JAZULF010000162.1:0-25288 GCA_045643645.1 Oscillospiraceae bacterium | reverse complement strand
GCCAACTGAAGGGGCAGGGCAGTGACTGACGCTCTGCATGGTCAATATCAAACAGCGAGGTTGTGAGCAGACCGCTGTTAACCTTGCCGATAGGCGGAACCGGGAAGGGAACAAAGGGGCAGGAGTAATTCAGCGCATAGGTGCTGTTGTAAATGCCTAAGTACTCACGCTCATTAATGTCATATGTACGGGAGGATTCCTGGTCAACCTCCTGCAGCATATAAACATCTGCATCGTAGTCATCAAACAGAGTTTTGTATATGCCGAGCATATTTGCGGTAACGCCGTCCTGGTCGGCAGCGGCAACTTCTTCTCCGCCATCCATAAAGAAGTCGGAGTCCTTGCCGAGACCGCCGTAGCCGATATTCCAGCTGATAACTGAAATATGCTGCCCCTCATACGGAGACATACCGGTTAGACGGGAGTTTTCTTCTACCTTAACATCAATAATGGGTTCGGGGTTATATTCCTTTACGCTAAGCCACAGAAATAATGCTGCTGCTAATAGAACAATAATGCCTATGATTACTAAAAGTGCCTTTAATAACTTTTTTAACACTTGTACACCACCTCACAATTACATACTAACACAGCAATTGGAATCAATCAATAATTACGAAATAAAAACAGAACAAAAACAGTAAATTTCCTTGATATAGGTCAATATTTGGGGTATAATCTTCGTTGATAAACACAATATGGAGGAAAACAATGAGCTACGAAAGCATTAAGAGCATTGACACTGAACTGTACGGTGCAATGGAAAAAGAACTCCAGCGTCAGCGCAATCACATTGAGCTTATCGCATCTGAAAACTTCACAAGCCGTGCCGTTATGGAGGCAATGGGAAGCCATCTTACCAATAAGTACGCAGAGGGTTATCCCGGTGCAAGATACTATGGCGGATGCGAATATGTAGATATAGTCGAGCAGCTTGCAATTGACAGAGCAAAGGAACTGTTCGGTGCAGAGCATGCAAATGTTCAGCCCCACTCCGGCTCTCAGGCAAATGTTGCAGTTTACCTCGCACTGCTTCAGCCGGGCGACACAATAATGGGTATGGACCTCAGCCATGGCGGTCATCTGACCCACGGCGCAAAGGTATCCATCTCCGGTAAGTACTTCAATGCCTGCTTCTATGGCGTTGACCCCGAAACCGAGTGCATTGACTATGAAAAGGCAATGCAGGTTGCCGAGGAGAACAAGCCCAAGCTCATTATTGCAGGCGCAAGTGCATATTCAAGGTTCATTGATTTTGCTAAGATGCGTGAGATAGCAGACGCAGTCGGCGCATATCTTATGGTTGATATGGCCCACATCGGCGGCCTTGTTGCTGCGGGTGTTCATCCCAACCCCGTACCCTATGCTGATGTTGTTACCAGCACAACCCATAAGACACTGCGCGGTCCCCGCGGTGCAATCATTCTGTGCAAGGACGAGCTGAGAAAGAAGATAAACAGTGCAGTATTCCCCGGCTCTCAGGGCGGTCCTCTCATGCATATCATTGCAGGTAAGGCAGTTTGCTTCAAGGAAGCAATGAGTGATGAGTTCAATGCATATCAGACTCAGGTTGTCAAGAACGCAGCAGTCCTGTCCGATACACTTTCCAAGGGCGGCATCCGCATCGTATCCGGCGGCACCGATAACCACCTCATGCTTGCAGATACCATGAGCCTCGGTAAGACCGGTATGGAGGTTCAGCAGCTTCTCGACCTTGCCCACATCACCGCAAATAAGAATGCAATCCCGTTTGACACTCAGCCTCCCAAGCTCACCAGCGGTATGCGCTTCGGTACCCCCGCAGCAACAACCCGCGGTATGGGCGAGGCAGAGATGGTTGAGATAGGCAATATGATTGTCAGAATCATCAACGAGGGCGAAGCAGCGGTTGAAGAAGTAAAGCAGCAGACAATTGCTCTGTGCGAGAAGTTCCCGCTTTATCCCGGACTTTAATATCTATATAAATATAATAAATATAAATAAAAAATCCGCTTCATAGAAGCGGATTTTTTGTTTTTGTTAATTACAGCTCTGCAATAACCTCGCACTCAAGAAGAACATCCTTGGGAAGGCGTGCAACCTCGACGCAGGAGCGTGCGGGGAAAGGCTCGGTGAAGTACTGGGCATATACTGCATTGATTGCAGCAAAGTCATTCATATTCTTAATGAAAACGGTAGTCTTAACAACCTTGGTCATATCAGTGCCTGCTGCCTTGAGAAGCTCACTGAGGTTTTTGAATACCTGATGTGCCTGAGCCTCAAGACCCTCAGCGACTGCGCCGGTTGCGGGGTCTGCGCCAATCTGGCCGGAGGTATATACGAGATTGCCGACTATCTGAGCCTGGGAGTAGGGGCCGATTGCTGCGGGAGCGTTCTTAGTGGATACAGTTTTCATTTGTTTATCCTCCATGTAAGATTTGTACATGTAAAGTTTACCGCAGCTTTAGCAGAATTTCAAGTTAAATAAAAAGGTGTCAGCCGGTTGCAGAGATGTTTTTAACATAATTCTTCATTTCGTCTCTTGATTTTATGCCGTGAGCACCGTCAATTATTTTCTGCTGCTGATTTGCATCAAGTCCCGAGAAATAGAAAAACGCGTCTGCATTCTGCATAAGCGCCATACCGAGACCGAGCGGAATATCATTGCCGTTTTTTGCGTTCATAATAATTCACCTCATGGGTATTTTTCTCAGAACGCAAAAAAATATACGGTGTGCAATTGCACACCGTATTGATTATTTCTTGTAGGGCAGGGACTCAAAATAGCTTGTGTCCTTGCTGCCGTTTATGCTCCAGCCTGAATCGGACTTTTCAATCTTGATTTTGCCCTTTTCACCCTTCTCGGTTGAGTAGCTTATAAATGAGCTGCCGTCGGTTTCGGTGAACTTGATTTTTGTGCCTGAGGCAAGTGTCTTTCCGTCTGCAAGAGGAAGCTCCTTTGCGGTTGTAACATAGCTTGTACCGCTGAGCTTCATATTGGATGAATCCTTCGTGAAGCTGCCATCGGCGAAGCTGTATACTACCTCAGCGGTGTAGCTGCCGAGAATGCTGACGCTTGCATTAAGGTGAAGCTTGCCGTCGGTAAATTCCTTGATGCTGCCTTCGGCGTAATCCTTACCGCCGATGCTTGCGCTTTTAAGCTCGCCGTCAAATACGAAGCAGTAGGTAACCGCCTTACCGTTTTCGGTTTTGCCTTCGAGGAATACTTCCTTTGTGCCGTTGCCGTCAACATCGAAAAGACGAACGCTCAAGCTGCTCTTGATTACGGTTTCCTTGCTGAGCTTTTCGCCTGCGGACTCAACATTCAGGCTTACGCAGCCGTTATCGAGCTTGGAGGTGCTTATCTTTTCCTGAGTATCATCATTGTTGAGGTCAACAGTGTAGGGGAGCTTTTCGGTGATAAGAGTGCCCTTTTCACCGCCGTCGGGGTCAGTGACGCTTACATTACCATCGGAATCAAGGGAGAGAAGTCTGCGCTCGTATGTGCCGTCGGGACGGTTAAAGCCGATGAAAATGTTAGGAGTCTTGGAAAGCTCGTGATTAATTACAAAGGCTGCACCCTCGGCAAGGTCACTGCAGTACCAAAGCTGAGAATTGAAGGAATAATTGCTTGCGGATTTATAGGAAATGCTATATACGCAGATGTTGTAAATCTTGCCGGTGACAGATACGAGAACGGATTTAACATCACTGTCAGCTTCGTTTACAAGGGTGAGGGAAGCGCTGTCACTGTCTTTCGTGAGCTTTGCGCTTACATCACCGGTATCACCCTCATACTCGGCAGGGAGAAATTCGGGCTTGAGTACGGAAGAAATTGCATCGTAGGAAACAAGGAACTCAAACGAGCCGTACAGAGCATCTGCAATTTCACCGGGATTTACGGCAATAACAATGCCTTTGTCGTTGAGATACCAATGACCGTCGGAGATAAGCTCCTTGATGGTATCGGTGTAACCCTCGTTGTAGAGAATGCCTTTGTAATCGACATTTTCGGTGGTGGAAATAAGTGCCTCCGAAGAGCAGATGCTGATGAGCTTTTCGGGGTCGGACGCAATGTCAACGAGCTTCAGCTCACTGCCGTCATAGGTGTAGAAGTTATGACCTGTAATTGCAACGGTGCTTTCGGTGCCGAGATTTGCCTTGTCGTACATTCTTATGGAAAGTACGGAGCTGTCACCGCGGGTAACCTTGGCATAACGCTTCATGCTGAAGCCGTCTTTTTCGTCATCGTCACCTGCGTTGGCAACATTGGTTTCGTAAGTCTTTTTGTTGGACTCAAGCTGCTTGCCGGTAAAGGCTTCGTTGATGCTTTTAATGTTGCTGTTGATTGCCTCAGCAGCCTCGGGGCGGTTGGGCATTGTAACATTGGGAACTGCAACAGTTACGCCCTTTGAGGGATTGCTGCTTTGAATATCAACAATGGTATCACCGCCGCATACGAGCTTGTCACTTGCATTGAGAATGCGATGGTCAGCGGTTACGGTGATTTCAACGCGTGCCATATTTGAGAAATCGCTGCTGAAGGACTCGATTGCGAGAATGTTGAGGTCCTTGTCATAAACGCAGATGCTGTAGTCGATGACAGCCTTCTCAGAGCCCTCTGCTGCATCGCCTGCAAAGTCAAAATGCACAATCTCGCCTGCATCGAGAGCAGAGCCGTCTGCATGGGTGCACGATTCTGAGCCCTCTTCGGTGCCGTAGGAAACGGTATAGACATCGTTAGCCTCAACTGTGACATATACGCCGCATTCGCGAGCAGTTGGGGCAACCTCTTCTTTACCGCAGGCGCAGAGACCTAAAATCATTGTAACTGCCATTAAAATGGCAACAAATCTACGCATATAATTAATCTCCAATCTGCAGAAATTACTTGCTGATTATCAATTTTCAAATTATAGCACAAGTAGTGCATTAATTCCAGTATTAGTGTCAAAACTTAATAAAATTGAAACAATTAAATCAAAAACACCCCTCAATTGAGGGGTGTTTTCATCAAATATCAGATTATTCTGCGGAATGTGTCGGATAATGAACATGCAGAAGCTCGTGAGCTCTGCCGCGAAGCAGGTCATAAACCTCGTCAAGTGCAGGATTCTGCTCAGATGAGCGGAGCTCACATGCCTTATCAGCGGCAAATAAGCCTTCGCTGCGCTCTGCCTTGCGTGACTGACATGCAGGGGGCTGACCGCCGCCGCCGATGCAGCCATTAGGGCAGGCCATAACCTCAACAAAGTGGAAGAATTCTTCTCCTGACTCAATCTTTTCAAGCAGCTTGTCAGCGTTTCCGAGACCGTTTACAACCGCAATGCGAAGCGTTGTATTGCCTGCGCTTACCTCAAATGCCTTGATACCGTCAAGACCGCGAACGCCGCACTCTGCAACCTTAGCGATGCTTTCATCGGTAACTGCACCGAGAACATGGCGTATAACTGCTTCGGTAACGCCACCGGTAACACCGAAGAGGACACCTGCGCCTGTGTAGGGAGCAAAGGGTTCATCGGGCTTTGATTCGGGAATCATTGCAAAGTTGATGCCTGCCTCCTGAATCATACGAACGAGCTCCTGAGTAGTAAGAACAAGGTCAACAAGCTTTTCGTCGTCCTTAACAAGCTCGGGGCGCTTTGCCTCTGCCTTCTTTGCGGTGCAGGGCATAATTGCAACGGAGAACACATCCTCGTCTGCATACTGCTGACGGATGAGTGCGCCGAACATCTCCATAGGTGAGCCGCAGGTGGATACCTGAGGCATCAGGTGCGGATACTTGTTCTCAACATGCTTAATCCAACCGGGGCAGCAGGTGGTGAACATGGGCAGCTTAGCGCCGCTCTTGAGCTTATCCATAAGCTCAGCAGATTCTTCCATAATGGTGAGGTCAGCGGTGAGAGAGGTGTCAAACACATAGTCAGCGCCCATCATCTTAAGCGCGGTAACTATCTTGCCCATTACGGGAACATTTGCGGGAAGACCGAATTCCTCGCCTATGCCAACGCGTACGGCAGGAGCAATCTGAACTGCAACCTTGCGGTTTGAGTCATAAATTGCCTTCCACATGGATGCGACCTCGTTCTTGATAACAAGCGCGCCGGTCGGGCATACGGATACGCACTGACCGCAGTTTACGCAGTTTGTATCGGCGATTTTCTTATCAAATCCGCAGGAAATGAAGGTTTCAATGCCGCGGTTAGCAAAATCAATAGCGTGAATATTCTGAACCTCACTGCACATCCTTACGCACTTGCCGCAGAGAATGCACTTTGCGGGGTCGCGTACGAAAGCGGGGGAGGAGTCATCGATAGGCTGCTTTGAGTATTCGTTAGCAAAACGGACAGTGGAAACACCGTAGCGCTTTGCATACTCCTGCAGCTTGCACTTGCCGGATTTATCGCAGGTGGTGCATTCGGACTTGTGGCCTGCAAGCAGCAGCTCAAGAATCATCTGACGGTATTTGCGCAGTCTTGAGGTGTTGGTGCGGATGGACATACCGTCCTTGGGGACAACGGTGCAGGCAGCTTCAATGCCGCCTCGCTCGTTTTCGATAACGCACAGTCTGCAGCCGCCGTATACGGAAAGGCTTTCGCAGTAGCAGAGGTTGGGAATATCGATATGATTCTGCAGCGCAACCTCGAGGACATTGCGGGCATTTTCAAATTCACAGCTGATGCCGTCTATAATCATATGCTTCATATCGTCAAACCTCCTTTATTGCGTGCTTGGGACAGCCAATCTTACATTCGCGGCACTTAATGCACTTCTCGGGGTCAATCTGGTGCGGCTTTCTGAGCTGACCGGTGATTGCGCCGACGGGGCAGTTGCGTGCGCACTTTGTGCAACCGATGCACTTCTCGGGGTCAATCCACATGGTGCACAGCGAACGGCAGACGCCTGCGGGACACTTCTTATCCTGAACATGAGCAATGTATTCGTTCTTGAAGTACTTGAGAGTGCTCAATACGGGATTTGTAGCAGTTTTGCCGAGACCGCAAAGAGAGCAGCTCTTTACGGTTGCTGCAAGCTCCTGAAGCATATCGAGGTCTTCAAGCTCGCCGGTACCGTGGGTGATGCGCTCAAGTATTGCCTGAATCTTGGGAATGCCCTCGCGGCAGGTAGTGCACTTACCGCAGGATTCATTCTTGGTGAAGTTCATGAAGAAGCGGGCAATCTCTACCATACAGGTTTCGTCACCCATAACAACAAGACCGCCGGAGCCGATAATTGCACCGACCTTCTTGGTCTGGTCAAAGTCAAGGGGCAGGTCAAGGTGTTCCTCGGTAAGACAGCCGCCGGAGGGACCGCCAATCTGAACGGCCTTGAAATTACCGCTCTTTACGCCGCCGCCGATATTGAAGACAATCTCGCGGAGAGTAGTTCCCATGGGAACCTCGATAAGACCGGTGTGATTGATGTTGCCGGTGAGGGCGAATGCCTTTGTACCCGAATTGTTCTCAGTGCCGATGGATTTGTACCATGCAGCGCCCTTGTCTATGATTACGGGAACATTGGCGAAGGTTTCGACATTGTTAAGAGAGGTAGGAGCGTCAAACAAACCCTGGTCAACGCTTCTGGGGGGCTTGGTGCGGGGCATACCGCGCTGACCCTCAATAGATGCAGTAAGTGCGGAGCCTTCACCGCAGACGAATGCGCCTGCGCCCATATTGATTGACAGGTGGAACTTTTTACCCGAGCCGAAAATGTTATCGCCGATAATACCGAGCTCCTCAGCATCCGCAATTGCCTTCTTCAAACGCTTGACGGCAAGAGGATATTCGGCACGAACATATATGTAGCCCTCAGTAGCATCACAGGCAACGCCTGCAATAAGCATACCCTCAATCATTCTGTGGGGGTCACCCTCCATAATGGAGCGGTCCATAAATGCACCGGGGTCGCCCTCGTCACCGTTGCAGACTATATACTTGACGGGGGCCTCCTTATGTGCGGCAACCTGAGACCACTTTTTGCCGGTGGGGAAGCCTGCACCGCCACGGCCGCGCAGTCCGGATTCGGAAACCTCATTGATGACCTCGTCAGGAGTCATATCGAAAATTGCTTTTTCAAGAGATGAGTAACCGCCGACAGCAATGTATTCCTCAATGCTTTCGGCATTGATATGACCGCAGTGCTCAAGTGCAACGCGGGTCTGCTGCTTGTAGAAGGGAATGTCCTCCTGACGGCTGTATGCGCGTGTGCCCTGGCTGGTGACCTCGTGGTAAACAAGGCGCTCAACAACATTGTCGTTGAGAATGGTTTCCTTAACTATCTCCTCGCAGTCATCAACTGTGCATTTTATGTAGAGTATGCCGGAGGGCTCGATGCGTACGAGCGGACCCATCTCGCAGAAGCCGTGACAGCCGCTCTTTTTAAGACCTACGGAGTCGCCGTGGTCGACATGGTCCTGAAGGACAACATCAACTGTAAGACCCTTAGCCTCCATAATTTCCTTGAACTTTGCGTAGATATCGAGCGAGCCGCCTGCAACGCAGCCTGAGCCGCCGCAGACGAGAATCTGCTTTTTCTGGCAGGCAAGCTTTGCCTTGCATTGTTCGCGGAAGCTGATAAGCTCTTCGCGTGAATTAAGTTTCATATTATTCAGCCTCCCTCAGTTCCATAATGAGCTTGCGTATTTTTTCAGGAGTCATCTTAGCATGGACAACATCGTTTACGGTGCAAACGGGAGCAAGACCGCAGGCGCCGAGACATGAAACGCGCTCTATGGTGAACAGTCCGTCCTTTGACATATGGTCATCGGGGGACATACCGGTTGCGTCGTAAAGAGCCTCCTGAACATCATCGGACTTGCGTACATGGCAAGCGGTGCCGTTGCAGACGCGGATAACATACTTGCCCTTTTCATTCATTGAGAAGTTCTCGTAGAAGGTAGCAACACCGTATAAATCAGATTCGCTCATGCCTACCTTTGCTGCTACATAAACCAATGCATCCTTCGGCAGGAACTTGTACTCAGCCTGTATTTCCTGCATTATCGGAATTATTTTCACTCTGCTGCACTCATACTTGTCAAGTATGGAGTCGATGAGCTTAAAATCAACCTTAACCATATTATCATCCTTCCTGAAATTATTAGCACTTTAAATCTATGATGTATTTAATTATATATAATTTTTTAAGTATGTAAAGATAAGTTATTTTTCAGATTATCGGTAAATAATTCAACTCGTCGGAAGACTACTGAAACAAAAGTAAATCTGCATATGCAATTTCAAATAAAAACACTGAAAATGTAATGAAATTGCACAGTTTATAAATCAATATATAAAAAATTTAACCCGCTTTGGGATAATTGTCAAATATGAGATTTTTATGGCTGCTATTATCTTAAATTTAGCAAATAAATATGGCTTGACATCGGGGAGGATGGTGGTATATTCTTTTGTAAAAAGTGTCTTATATAAGACAAAAACGGAGCTGCTATGAAACTGAATGTCCCCGAGCTTGAGCTCATAATGAAAACCGAATTATTCCATGGAGTGCCGCAAACGGTGCTTATGAAGATAATCAATGCTTACGATTGCACCACTGAAGATTTCAAAAAGGGTGACATCGTTTTCAGCCCAGACCGCTTTACACGCTGCCTGGGGATTGTGCTAAGCGGCAGATTGCGAGTAACCAAGGAAAATGCTGACGACAGACCGATTGTAATGAGCACGCTGTCGGCGGGCAAGCTTTTCGGTGCTGCGGCACTTTTTAATGATGAAACGCAGTATGCTACGCATATCAGGGCGCTTGAGCCGTGCAGAATACTGTTTGTGTCGGAGCGGCTTATTAAGCGCGCAATCGAGCGAGAGCCGAAGATTGCGGAAAACTATATCAGATACCTATCTGAGCGAATTCTGTTCTTAAACAGAAAGATATACTCATTGACCGCAGGAACGGCAGAGCAGAAATTAGCTGGGTTTTTGCTCGATAATCTAACGGAGAGTGCGTATTCCGAGCTGCCGATGAACAAGCTTGCCGATGCGCTTAATATGTCCAGAGCGTCACTTTACAGAGCAATGGATACGCTGACACAGAGCGGTGCAATAATAAAAAACGGTAAAGAAATCTGCATCAGCAATATTGAAGTTTTGAAAAGCTATATCAAGTGAGGATTAAAATGAAAAGACTTGTACCGTATATATTGATTATATGTATGCTGCTGTGCATTCTTTCGGGCTGCACAGATAATGAAACCGAGCAAGCTGAGAAGGCAGAGGTAATCCGCGTCGGTGCGCTGACGGGACCTACCGCAATGGGCCTTGTGAAGCTTATGGATGACAATGACAATAAGCTAAGCGAGAACAGCTATGAGTTCACGCTTCAGAGTGAGGCTTCCGCATTTGCGGCGGCACTTGCAAAGGGTGATATAGATATTGCCGCTGTACCTGCTAATCTTGCATCTGTCATCTATAATAACACGAATGGCGCAATTAAGCTGCTGGCAATAAATACCCTTGGTGTGCTTTACATCGTTGAACGAGGTGAAAGCGTTGAAAGCCTTGCAGACCTTGCAGGCAAAACACTCTACGCAACAGGTGAGGGCGCTGCACCCGAATATGCCTTGAGGTATCTGCTGAAGGAAAACGGAGTAGACGGTGAAAACGCACCCGTTATTCATTGGTGCTCAGATACAACAGAGGCGCTGTCCTACATTGCTGCCGATGAAAATGCAATTGCGATGCTTCCGCAGCCCTTTGTAACTGCAGCGCAGACAAAGGTAGAAGGTCTGAAAGTTGAAATTGATTTGAATAATGAGTGGGAAAAGCTCGGTAATGGCTCTGAAATGGTAACGGGAGTGCTTGTTGTGCGCAGCGAATTTGCACAGAAGTATCCCGAGCAGCTTGCGGCTTTTATGGAGGAGTATGAAGCATCCGTGCAGTTCGTTCTGCAAAATACCGAGCGGGCGGCTGAGCTTATCGGCGGCTACGAAATTGTAAAAGCACCCATTGCGCAGAAGGCTCTGCCGTATTGCAATATAACATTTATAGCAGGCGAGCAGCTGCAGACCTCTATGGAGGGCTATCTGTCTGTGCTTTATGAAATGAATCCTGCGTCTATCGGAGGAAAGCTTCCCGGAAATGACTTCTACTATGGAAAGTAAAACAAAAAACACAAGCGGCAGAATACTTGCGGCGCTGTTTGCTCTGCTTGTATGGCAAATTGCCGCAATGACGGTCAATCTGAAGATTCTGCTCGTATCTCCGATTGAGGTTGCCGTGCGCCTTACAACGATATGGCAGGCAGAGGGCTTCTTTAGCTCAATTTGGTTCAGCTTTTACCACATTGCGGGCGGATTTATCATTGCCCTAGTGCTGGGAATTGCGCTTGCCGCGCTTGCGGGCAGGTATAAAAGCGTTGAAACCCTGCTTTGGCCGTTTCTTGTAACCGTCAAAACCGTGCCCGTTGCATCTTTTGTGGTCATATGTCTGATATGGCTTTCGGCGGATAATCTGTCCGTGTTTATCTCGTTTCTGATTGTCCTGCCCGTTGTGTACAGTAATGTTCTTGAAGGCATCAAAAATGAGGACAAGGGTATGAGAGAGGTAGCAACGGTATTCAGAATGCCGTTTCTGCGCAGACTTGCATATGTTCATCTGCCGCAGCTTAAGCCTTTTATATTGTCAGCTTGTTCAACCGCATTAGGCATGGCATGGAAGGCGGGAGTTGCAGCGGAGATAATCGGTACACCCGATGGTTCAATCGGCAAGCAGCTTTACTATTCGAAGATTTGCCTTGATACAGATGACCTTCTGTGCTGGACAATTATCATTGTCATAATCAGCGTTCTGTTTGAAAAGCTGTTTATGCTTGCACTGCGCAGCTTTTACGGCAGATTGGAGCGTGCCTGATGGAGATTAAAAATGTGTGCAAAAGCTATAACGGCGAAAAGGTGCTCGATAATGTAAGCCTTTACATAGGCAGGGGTGAAGCAGTGCTTATAAGCGGTGCCTCGGGCAAGGGCAAGACAACGCTTCTTAGAATTATGATGGGACTTGAGAATGCCGACAGCGGCGAAGTGGTAAATGTACCCGAAAAAATTGCCGCAGTGTTTCAGGAGGACAGACTTCCCGCGGATTTCACGCCTGCCGCCTGCGTTAAGATGACCGCACCTAAGTCGGTAAGCAGAGAAACGATATATGAGCATTTGAGCGAGGTCGGCTTAGCAGAGCATCTTGATAAGCCCGCATCAAAGCTCTCCGGCGGTATGCGTCGACGCGTTGCGTTAGTGCGCGCAATCATATGCGATGCCGATGCGGTATTCCTTGATGAGCCGTTTAACGGACTTGACATAGCTACAAAGCTTCAGACAATTGAATATATAAAAAAGCACACCCACGGCAAAACGCTGATTGCAGTCAGCCATAATGCAGAAGATGCGGAGCTTTTAAGTGCAAAAGAAATCAGGATTTAGCAAGCTAAATCCTGATTTTTCTGCTTATTTCTTTGTACCGGAAACCTGATACATTCTGTCGTCGGAGATAGCAACATCGACATTGAAGTACGGCTCCATCAGCTTTTTTAGGGCATCCTCGCTCATAAGACCAATTGATACCTTGCTTGCGTGACCCTCGTGATGACGGTCAATCTTTGCACGGCTCATTCCGTGAGCAATGGAGAGTCTGCCGCCGTCCTTGAGCTTAGATGCAAGAACCTTGATAAGATTTGCAGGCTCGGGGAAGTGGGGGAATGCATTGTACACCATACAGCAGTCAAAGTCACAGTCAAGCTCTGCGGTCTCGACATCTGCGCAGATAAAGCTTATGTTTTCCTGAGTGAACTTACCCTTAGCAACGGCAATCATTTCGGGGGAAATATCTACACCTACAACCGAGGCAACCTTGCGCTCGATATAGTCAGGCACGAGAACACCCGTTCCGCATGCAACATCAAGCACCTTTGTACCTTCTTTTATTCCACCGTTATCGAGGATAATGCCGATAACCTCGTTGTTGCGAATCATTTCGGCATCCCAGGACTCAGCGTGCTTATCGAAGAATTCAATAATATCTTTCTTATCCATATCAGTCCTCGATTTTGGGGTAACGCTCGGGAATGAGGTGTGCCTTCATAAGTGCGAATACGATGGTGGGGATGAATACGAGCTGAATTACAGTGCCGGGCCAGCTTGTTACAACACTGCCTGCAACCCATGTTGCGATTGTGTAGCTGCCTCTTGCGAAGATAAGAGCCTTCGCAATGCCTGCGAGAACTCTGCCGCAGATGATTGCAATGATAAGGCTGATGTAAAGGTCTGCATAGGTGTTCTTGGTATGTACAAGCTTCATCATAAGACCTGCCATAGTACCGTATACAGCAAGCTCAACCATCATAGAGGGGAGTATTGCAATGGGAGGCATACCGCAGAGTGCGCTTGAAAGAGCGGGACCTGCGATACCGCAGAGAAGTCCGTACGGCCAGCCGCAGATAAGACCGCAGATGAACACGGGGATATGCATTGGGCAGAAAATCTGACCTGCATTCTGAATGCCGTGGAACATAAGGGGAATTACATAGCACAGAGCTATGCATACTGCGGTGATGATGGATTTTTTAACTGTGGTCATTTTTCTCATTGGGATTTGTCCTCCTAAATTAATATTTCAACAACACAAAGGGCAATGCAAATTAATATTGCAAGCCACGATTTTGCGGGCATAGCACCGTTCTTTCTATGTGAACGGAACTGCTCACCTCGATAACCGCGTGCCTCCATTGCCATTGAAAGCTCATCGGCGCGTTTGAATGCCGAGAGGAACATAGGAACGATAAGCGGAAGCATTGCGGCAGCTCTTTCGTGGAGCTTTTTGCTTTCAAATCTTGCACCGCGTGCAATCTGAGCCTTTTTGATGGTGTCTGACTCCTCAAGTAGTGTCGGGATGAACTGAATTGCAACGGAAATAATCATTGCAATCTCGTCTGCGGGAAGTCGCAGAAGCTTCAGCGGCTTGAGAAGAGCCTTGATTGCGGCGGTTATCTCAAGAGGCGGGGTGACAAGGGTAAATACATTGCTGATTACAAGAATAATCAGAATTCTGAATAGTACATTGAAGCCCTGAACTATGCCCTCCTCGGAGAGAGTGAAAATCCACCAATGCCAGATGGCATTTTCGCTCGAGAAAAACAGAGCATTCATAATGAAAATCAGAACAAAAAACCAGAACATGCGGCGAACCGAGCCGATTGCGGTTTTGAAGGACATTCCCGATACTGCAATCAGAAATGCAACGAATAATAGCACTGCCGCATATCCGTAAAGGGTGTTTGTAAGAATTACAGCAACGATAAGCAGTATAAAGCCGAACAGCTTTGCTCTTGCATCGAGCTTGTGAAGTGCCGAGGTGCCGGGGATAAACTGACCTGTAAGGCGGTTATTCATTGCATTCACCGCCCTTCAGCTTGCCCACGAGTGCGGGCAGGAGCTTTTCATAGGTGCATATATCCTGCTCAATATCAAAGCCGCGCTTGTTCAGCAGATAGCACAGCTCACGGCTGTGGCTTACACCGAGATGCAGCGACTGCATTTTTTCAACATCGTAAAACAGCTCCTGCGGTGTGCCGTCACCTATAAGCTCGCCGTCATTGAGAACGAGAATGCGCTGAGCATATTCACCAATGCAGTCGGCATTGTGCGAAATCATAATGATGGTCATACCCTCATTGTTGAGCTTTGTAATGAGCTTGAGGAATGCCTCTCTGCCGAGGGGGTCAAGTCCTGCTATAGGCTCGTCGAGAATGAGATAGTCTGGCTTAACCGCAAGCACACCTGCGATTGCAATTCTGCGCTTTTCACCGCCGGACATTCCGAGCGGTGTCTGCTTTCTGACCTTTTCGTAGTCAAAGCCGCAGACCTCGAGCGCCCATTTTACTCGCTCTGTTACCTCGGACTTTGAAAGACCTGAGTGCTTCAGACCGAATGCAACATCCTTTTCAACCGTTGACTCAAAAAGCTGACACTCGGGATACTGGAAAACAAGACCGAGCTTGCGTCTTAACTCAGCGCGGTTATAGCGCTTGTCATTTATGTCACTGCCGTCAATTATTATTTTGCCGTCGGAAATATTGATAAGTCCTGCGATTGCCTGAATAAGAGTTGACTTACCGCAGCCGGTATGGCCCATAATTCCGACAAACTCACCGTTTTTTATCTCAAAGCTTATATTCTTCAGCGCCTTCGTCTCAAATGGAGTGCCGCTGCTGTATGTATAGCTGATGTTTTTTACTTCAATCGACATATTTCCTCCGCGAGCTCATCATTTGTAAGCGGACAATACGGAAGCTCAATGCCGTTATCCTTAAGGTCGTAGTACATACGCACGGGCAGGGGAGGTGTAAGACCTGTCTTTGCAAGCAGGTCAAGGTCTGTGAGCATCTCCTGCGGAGTGCCGTCTGCAAGCATCTGACCGTCGTGCATAAGATACACATGGTCAGCGAATACGGCCTCATCTATGTAATGGGTAATCATTACGATGGTTTTGTGCTGCTCGTCGTGCAGCTTTTTAATAGCCGCAAGCACATCGCTTCTGCCGTCGGGGTCGAGCATAGAGGTAGCCTCATCAAACACGAGAATATCGGGGTTGATTGCAAGCACGCCTGCAAGTGCAACACGCTGCTTCTGACCGCCCGAAAGCATATGAGGTGAGCGCTTTTCAAAGCCTGCCATACCGACGCTTTCAAGTGCCTCGTAAACCTTTGCGGGTATTTCCTCAAAGTCAGTGCCGTAGTTTTCAAGACCGAAGGCAACATCCTCCTCAACAATTGAGGAAACAAACTGGTTGTCGGGATTCTGGAAGACCATGCCTACCTTGCGGCGGAGCTTCCATACATTTGCCTCGCATTTTGCGTCAAGACCAGCAACCGTCAGTTCACCCTTCTGCACCTCCAAAAGGGCATTGAAATGCTTGACGAGTGTTGATTTGCCGCAGCCGTTATGGCCAAGCACGGCAACAAGCTCGCCCTCGTGTACAGTAATGCTTGCCCCGTCGAGCGAGCGATGTTTACTGCCAACATAATCGTATGAGAATACTAAGTTTTCTGCATTAATCATAATTAACCGCCAATATATTGTCTGTTAAGATGATAACAAAACAAAAATTGCCGTACAAGCCCCCCAGGGGGATAAAAAATTAAAAAAAGTCGGATTTTATCCGACTTTTTTTACAGTAAATTTTAACTTTTCAATGAATCCTACGATTTGCCCTGAGATAATAACAGTGAGCAGGGAGTAGGCAAGTCTTGTTATCGGAATATATGTAGCCGAAAGAGCAAGCACTATTACATCACTTATGAGATATACCCAGGCAATTGATATTCCCAACTTGTGCGAAATGCTCAACGCAAGTGCATCGTCACCCGTAGGCGCCGAGCATATTCTGACGCATAAGCCGACACCGACGCCGACAAACATAGCGCCAAGCACTGCGGCAAGCAGGGGATAGTCAGCTATCTTCGGCCATATCGGTTCAAACTGCTCGAATATTGCGTAAAACGCAGAGAAGCCACCGCCCGCAAATGCGGAATAAATGATAAATTCCTTCCCGAGAATCTTTAATCCCAAAAGATAGCAGGCTGCGTTGAGTATCAGACCCGAAACAGAGGGAGAAATACCAAACCAATTGTACAGCAGCAGTGTAAGACCGAGAATGCCGCCCTCAGTAACTACGGAAATGGAATGGATATTATACAGTCCGAAGGCAAGTATCGCGCTGCCTATAAGTGCGATTATGCAGTTTTTCAGCTTCAGCCGCTGAAGCATATCAACAAGAACCTTCAACATTATATCTACCGTACATCATAGTAAGCTCTGCAATTTTATCGCTTAGCTCGTTCGTGAGCAAATCCTCCGTGATACGCCATTGCCAGTTGCCCTCGGCAACACCGGGCGTGTTCATTCTTGCTTCAGCGCCAAGACCGAGATAGTCCTGCATTTGCGCAATGAACAAAGCAGCAGATGAGCACATACCACCGCGGATAATTCCCCAACGGCAGCCTTCGTCCTCATTAAGTCCGAGGTAGCGCTTTGCAAAGTCAAGCTCTTTCTCGTCAGCAGTATCAAGCCATTGCACCAAGGGCGCGTTATCGTGAGTACCGACATAGCAAACGCAGTTTTCAGAGTATTTGTGCGGCAGATAGTCACTTTCGCCGCTCGGTTCAAAGGCAAATTCAAGCACCTTCATTCCGGGCAGACCTGAGTCGCGGAGTAGCTGCTTTACCTCGGGCGTGAGTATGCCGAGGTCCTCGGCAATGAAGCTTACATTGTAAAACCAGCTTGTAAGTCTGTCAACGAGGTCCATACCAGGACCCTTTACCCATTCGCCGTTAATTGCGGTTTCCTCTCCGTAGGGAATAGCCCAAAAGCTTTCAAAGCCGCGGAAATGGTCAATTCTGAGTGCATCATAAAGCCTTGAAGCACCGTCAACCCTTCGTATCCACCAGCCGTAGCCGTCTGCGCGCATAGCCTCGTAGTCATACAACGGATTGCCCCATAGCTGACCGTCTTTGCTAAAATAATCGGGTGGTACACCCGCAACTGAGGTAGGAACATTTTCCTCATCAAGCAGGAAAAACTCGGGGTTAGACCACACATCGGCTGAATCCATAGCAACATAAATAGGCAGGTCGCCGATTATGCGAATACCGTTTTTATGCGCGTATGCGCGAAGCTTGTCCCATTGTGCATAGAACAGATACTGAATGCACTCAAAAAGCTCGATATCATCACTCAGAAGTGCGCAGTATTTCTCAACGGCATCTGCGCGGTGAAGCCTTATGTACTTGTCGGGCCACTCATTCCACGGTTTCATACCGAAGTGGCGTTTAAGTGCCATAAAGAGGGAATAATCGTAAAGCCACGAGCTGTTTTCATTTATAAACGCCTCAAGCTCGGGGCGCTTGTTTTCCGTCAACCGATTTGCTGCCCTTTGCAGAACTTCAAATCTGTTGAGGTATATTTTCTCATAGTCAACGCGAGAGGCATCAGTACCCCAATCAATGCCCGCAAGCTCAGACTCTGTGAGCAAGCCGTCAGCAATAAGCATATCGAGGTCGATAAAGTACGGATTTCCCGCGTAGGTTGAAAAGCTCTGATAAGGTGAATCGCCGTAGCTCGTAGGTCCTGCGGGCAGAATCTGCCACCATGACTGTTTTGCGGCGGCAAGAAAGTCTATAAATTCATATGCGGCCTTGCCGAGTGAGCCTATGCCGTAGGGTGAGGGCAGGGAAGATATGGGCAGGAGAATTCCGCTGCTTCTATCCAATTATTCCACCTCCAAAGCTGTAAAAATAGATAAAAGCACGCAAAAGCGTGCTTATAAATGGTGCGGGTAACAGGGGTCGAACCTGCACGCCTCTCAGCACGAGAACCTAAATCTCGCATGTCTGCCAATTCCATCATACCCGCATATGTGAATCATAATAGCACAACACATAATTTTTTGTCAATCTGAGTTTGACACTTAAGATAACTTGACAATTGACTTTTCGGGATAAAAAATTTATGATATCTCTATTATTGAAATAAGGAGAAAACACAATGATTGCAGCAATAATCAATGCCATCGGAATAGCAATCGGCGGTACTTTCGGCACACTGCTTCGCGGAAAGATTAATGATAAGCTTGTCAATGCGCTCATGACGGCAATGGGACTTGTTGTCGTTGTTATCGGCGTGCAGGGCGCTGTAGGCTCAAATGACCTTCTTTGTGTTGTGATAAGCCTTGCGATTGGCGCAATAATCGGTGAGCTGCTGCATATTGATGTTTTCCTTGACGGAGTTGGCGATAAAATCAAGGCTAAGCTGAGCGGCAAAAAGTTTGTCGAGGGCCGTTTTTCCGAGGGACTTATAACCGCGTCAATCCTTTTTGCAGTTGGCGCTATGGCAATTCTCGGCTCAATTGAGGCTGGCATTAACCATAATTACAGCATTCTGCTCACAAAAACCGTGATGGATACCATCAGCGCGCTTGCGCTGTCTGCCGCAATGGGTATAGGCGTTGCATTTGCATTTGTCCCCGTTCTTGTATGGCAGGGGCTGATTGTGCTTCTCGCAACTGCGGTTTCACCGATTCTCGGTCCTGAGGTAATCACAGAAATGTCTGCTGTGGGCGGTGCTATGTTCATCGGCATGGGCATTAATATGACAGGTATTGCCGACCGCAAGGTAAACATTGCAAATCTCATTCCCGCATTGTTTATTCCCATTATCTATATGCCGGTTTCTGCTTGGCTTGGAGGTCTGTTCTGATGAAGAAAAATAAATTTACATTTGCGGTTCTCGGAGCGGGTACACTCTGGGGATTTATGGGCTTCTTCCGCAGAACGCTTGACAGTATGGGCGTTTCCGCAATCGGTTGTATTGCTGTGCGCTGCTTGTTTGCTGCGCTGCTATTTGCAATAACAATACTATTTACCAATAAAAATGCATTCAAGGTCAAGCTAAAGGATGCATGGGTATTTGTCGGAAGCGGTGTGGTTTCGCTGCTTGTCTTCGGTCTGTGCTATTTCAAGGCAATGGACTATATGAGCCTTTCAAATGCGGCAATTCTGCTGTACACAGCACCTTGCTTTGTAATACTGATATCTGCGGTTTTGTTCAAGGAAAAGCTGGCGGGCAAAAAGCTTGCTGCAATGGTAATTGCTTTTGCTGGCTGCTGTCTTGTATCAGGAATTGGAACGGGCGGAGCAATAGGCTCAACGGGACTTGCTCTCGGACTCGGTGCGGGTCTGTGCTATGCCTTGTACAGTATTTTCAGCCGCTTTGCAATTAACCGCGGATATTCAACATTAACGATTAATCTCTATTCCTGCCTGCTTGCAGGTGTTGGCGCAACTTTAATCGGCGGAACAGAATTTGTGCCCATAATTACCTCATCAACGGGAGATTTTCTCTTTGCTGTCGCAACGGGACTTGTAACCTGCTTCCTGCCGTATCTTCTGTATACATACGGTCTGACGGGACTTGAAAACGGTAAGGCATCGATTATGGCATCAATTGAGCCCGTGGTTGCAACGCTGTGCGGTATAGCAATCTATAACGAGGGACTTTCGGTTATGAGCGCAGCAGGAGTTGTGCTTGTGCTTTCGGCAATAGTTATGCTTAATGTTAAAACCAAAAATGAAAAATTAAAGGACACTCTTTGAGTGTCCTTTTTTATAGTTCAATATTCAGAATTTCGTTTGTCATAAGGTCAATATCGAGCAGCTTTCCCTCAAGCTCGGATTTGTTGCCGCAGAGCAGCTTTACTGCCTCTGAAACCTGAATTGATGCACACATAGCAGGCACAAACGATAATACGCTGTCGCCGTGATACTCAGGCGGTACGGGTACATCTGATAAAACAGTACTTTCGGGAGTGAGAAGCCCTACCTGCACTCTCCAGGCACCGATTGCGCCGAAGAGCATATTAATACCGAGCTTTGAACACGCCTTGTGTACAATCTGCCTTGCATCAAAGCTGTCAAGTGCGTCAATCACAAGGTCGCAGCCTCCGATAATCCGTTCTGCGTTTCCTTCGGTAATAAATTCATTGACTGCCGTAACCTGAACCTCGGGATTGATAAGTGCGGCGCGGTTTTTAACCTCAAGAGCCTTGCTTTTGCCGACGGTTTCACTTGTGCAAAGAAGCTGGCGGTTGAGATTTGATGCATCAAAGCAATCACCGTCAACGGCAACTATGTGACCTACACCGAGTCTTATCAGATATTCGGAAATATAGCCGCCCAAGCCGCCGCAGCCTGCAATGCAGACACGGCTGTTTTTAATTTTTTCGCGTTCACAATCACTTATGGAGTTTGTGTAGTTCATTAATTGTTACCGCCTTTGAGCATCTGAATTGCATGCTCCATAGTTCCAATTACTGCGCTCAGGTTTTCGCGTGCAGCCTTTTCACTGCCGGGAAGGTTAATGATTATGCTCTTGTCGCGAATACCTGCAACTGCTCGTGACAGCATAGCGCGGGGAGTGATTTGCAGGCTATAGAAAAGCATTGCCTGCGTAATTGAGGGAATTTCACGGTCAAGGATATCGCGTGTTGCATCGGGGGTTACATCGCGCATCGAAAAGCCCGTGCCGCCCGCTGTTAGGATTATATCCGCCTCAATTTCGTAGCTGCATTTTACAAGCTCGGCAGAGATATCATCCCGCACATCGCGAACTGTGCTTGTATAGATAACATCATAGCCTGCCTCCTTGAGCATAGAAGCAACAGCAGGCCCGGCGGTATCAACGCACGCTCCTGTGCTGAATCTGTCGCCTACGGTAATAACAGCTGCAGTGTAATTCATAATAACCTTCCTTAACAATTCGAGACGGGCAGCACATCGTTGAATGTTGTGCTGCCCTTGCTCATTTTATTACTTTTGTAATGCCCGCGGGTGTGTGATTTAGTGAGAATCACACCATCTTTATTGCTTTGACGGGACAGTGGTCTGCGCACATACCGCAGCCCATGCATTTTTCGGATTCGTGCAGAAATGCGAACGAGAAAACATCACCCTGTGTGCGAGGTCTTGACATCGCAAGTGCATATTCGGGGCAGCTTTCAACACAGAGCATACAGCCGTTGCACCGTTCAAGGTCAATGGAAGGGGACTTCCACTTGGTCTTCGGCATATGCCTTGCCTGCTTGCCGAAGTTATCGATAACAGCGCCCTTTTCGCATATTTTACCACAATGACCGCAGGAAACGCAAAGGTCTTTATCAACCTCGCAGTGAATATGTGCTCCGTCGCGGTGAACGATTATTGCACCCGAGGAGCAGTGCGGTGCGCATGCTTCGCAGTCAATACATTTTTCGTTGAAGCTATAGGTCATTTATATCTCCTAAACGCGGTCAATCATTTCGATTGCACCGATGGGGCAGCGGTTCTTGCACTTTTCGCAGCCAATGCACAAATCGGGGTCTGTCAGCTCGACATGAGTTCTGATATCACCGTGGAACTGAGCCTCGCTGATTTTAAGAACATACATTGGGCAGTTTTCAACGCACAGTGAGCAGCCGGTGCAAAGCTCGGTGTTTACCTTGGGAAGCTTCCAATCCTCCCATGAGCAGAACTCAGCCAGCTTGCCGCGGTTATCGTAAATTGCTTTGTGCTCACAGAAATCCGCGCAAAGACCACAGGATACGCACAAATCGGGGTCGATTTTGTGCTTTCTGTATTGCTCACCGCTAATTGCCTGCGTGGGACATGTAACTCTGCAGGCATCGCAGCCTTCGCACATTTCAGCCTTTATACTATATGGCATAATCAACCTCCGGCGACAGCGGGAACGAGATAAACGATATCGCCGTCGTTAAGCTTAGTATTGAATCCGACCTGCTTACCATTGAGCGAAATGATGCAGCCTTTAAGGTCCTTTATGGTAAGCTCGGTTTCGGGGTCGCGCTTTTTAACTTCATCCATGATAAGAGGAAGCATCTGCTTTACAGAGCCAACCTCAAGGTTAAGCTCCTTGATACCGCTGTCAAGGCGGAATGTTCCGAACAGTTTTACAGTAACCATATTGCCTCCTTAATCAATGATTTTCAGCTTGCGCAGCTTCTTTTCAGTGGGCAGACCGTTCTTATCCCAACCGCGTGCCTGATAGTAAACCTTCTTCATTTCCTCGAGAGGAACCTTGGTCGTGGGGTCCTTCGGGTCCTGAGGTACATGGGTAAGACGCTTGGGAAGCGTATCGGATGCTGCGGATACGCCGAATCTTGCATTAACCGCGCGCTCGGCATTGTAGCTTCTTTCACCTGCACGCAGGAACTTTGCGAGGTTCATCTTCATACCGGTTGCAAGCTTGATAGCCTTGGTGTGGGGAATAAGCCAAATGTTGAAAGAGGCAAGCTCTTTAAATTTATTGATAATACGCAGAACGGGACCGATAAACGGAACAACCTTATTAACAAGCTTTGTGACAAATCCGTTGGGATTGGAAATAAGGAAGCCGGGGAAGATAGCATAAGAGGTAAACAGACACTGACCACCGAGAGAAACAGCTTCCATAAGGTCCTGCATCAGCATGCAGAAATCAGCCTTGCCCTTGGGCGTCTGGGGGTCTGCACGAAGACCGAGGTTTTCAATGATTACAAGGTAGCCGCCGTTAAGATGGCAGCCGCCGCGGTTGGATACGGCATAGCCGAGTCCCTGACCGACGGAACGGCGCGGCTCGTATGCTGCAAGCTCGAGACCCTTTGAGTGAATTGCAAATTCCTCGCCGCCGTACTTCTTGCTCAGCCAGCGTGAGCCCTCAGCAAGCTCATCGCCGATGCCGCGGCGATAAGCAATGTTTTCAAATGTCTTGGATATAAGTGCGGTCTTGCCGAATTCAAGTCCGTTTTTCCACAGACCCTTTTCATTTGCCTCCATTGCCCATGCAAGAGTGCTGGATGCGGAAATGGTGTCCATACCGAGCTCATCAAGCTCGTTGTTCCATTTGAAGATTTTTTCAATGTCATTATTAAGGATACCGCCGCCAAGAAGACCGAGGGTTTCAAGCTCGGGACCTTTAACCTCGTGTCCGCCGACCTTAACTGTTCTTGAGCACTTCATCGGGCAGGACATACAGCCCTTATTTACAATGTTGTACTCCTCAGCGAGAGTTTCACCGCTGACCTTGTCAAAATCATCGTACTGACCAAGCTCATAGTTCTTGGTGGAGAGAATGCCGCGTACCTGCATTGAGCTTACAAGACCTGCAGTACCCATCTTGGGCAGCTGATTGCCGGTGAGAGGGTGCTTGCGAAGTGTTTCAATCCACTTGAGGTTGTGCTTGTTGTGCTTTTCAAGATTATCAATGGGAGCCTCATGGTTGCCGGTTGCAACAACAGCCTTGAGATTCTTTGAGCCGAATACCGCGCCGACACCCGAGCGGCCTGCTGCGCGCTCACCGCTGATAACCGCGGCGTATTTGACGAGATTTTCGCCTGCGGGGCCTATGGATATTATACCGCACTTTACGCGGCAGCCGCGTGCTTCGTCAAGTCTGCGCTGAAGCTCATTGTGGGCAGGGGTAACCTTCATACCCCAAAGCTCACCTGCCTCGTGGAAGGTAATCTGACTGTTCTTTATCTCAATCCAGGTAGGCACCTCGCACTTGCCCTTCATAATAAGTGCATCATAGCCCGCTCTTTTGAGATAGTAGCCGAAGTTACCGCCGCAGTTGGAGGAGGTGGTAATTCCGGTAAGGGGGGAAAGGGTGGATATATTAAATCTGTTTGAGCTGGGTGCACCTGTACCGGTGAGAGGGCCGGTAGAAACAATGATAAGATTCTCCTCGGAGAAGGGAGTTTCCTCTCCGGTGAAGTTATCAAACATTATCTTGTTGGCCATTCCCTTTGCACCGATATAAAGCTCGCGCTCTTTGTCGGACCAGGGATAGTCGCTTACTTCCTTAGTGCTCAGATCAAGCATTATGACCTTGCCCATATAGCCTGAGTATTTAGTCATATAATGTTCCTCGTTCTTTTAAGATTACTTAAATAATAATATAAAAAGCTGAATAAGGGAAGAACTTTTTGCTATATTTAATTGTCTAAATTTCTACACATAGATATATAGAAGCTATGAAAGGTATATACAAAATCTTATATATGTACAAAAAAGCCGCCATCTGGCGGCTTTTTATTATTACTTTTTGAAGCTATCCTTGAGTGCGACGGCACGGTTGAATACGAGGTGTTCGGGGGTCGAATCCTTGCTGTCAACACAGAAATAACCCATGCGCAGGAACTGGAACTGTGGGGGTGCAACGGCGTTTTCGAGCATCTTTTCAATCTTGCAGCCCTGCAGAATTTCGAGGGACTCGGGATTCATGCATTTGATGTAATCCTTGTCGGCTGCATCGGGGTCCTCGTCGATGAACAGATTGCTGTAAAGACGAACCTCGGCATCAGCGCAGTTGTTTGCGTCAACCCAGTGAATGGTTGCACCCTTGACCTTGCGCCCGTCGGCAGGGTCACCGCCGCAGCTTTCGGGGTCATAGGTTGCGAGAATTTCGGTTACATTGCCGTTCTCGTCCTTGACGCAGCCTGTGCAGGTCATGAGGTAAGCACCCTTGAGACTGCACTCGGGACCTTCGGGGTAAAGGCGCTTGTACTTGGGAACGGGAACCTCGAGGAAATCTTCAGACTCGATGTAGAGGTTTCTGGAGAAGCTGACCTGACGGGTGCCAGCCTCGGGGTCATTGGGATTGTTCTCAACGCTGAGCAGCTCGCTCTCGCCCTCGGGGTAGTTGGTGATCGTAAGCTTGATGGGGCGGAGAACGGCCATTGCGCGCTGTGCGTGCTCGTTGAGGTCATCGCGCAGGCAATGC
>JAZULF010000161.1:0-17495 GCA_045643645.1 Oscillospiraceae bacterium | reverse complement strand
GCCTGCTCGGGTGTCAGCTCAACATCAAGGCCGTTATTGGAATAACCCTGCTCCTGCGTGGAAGAAATATTGTTCTCATCATCAAAGTATACACCGTCTGCTGTGAGTCGGAAGTATGCGCTGTAAATGTTTTGCTCGTTTATTTCTATGCCGGGGGTGAATTTCTTGAGAACATTGGCGGGGGAATTAAGAACATCACAGTAAGCCTTGTAGTTTTCATCATCATATATGCAGTAAGAGCGGTTAATCGAACCACCGTCCTTGAGAATGTAACTGATATCAATCTGCCTTGTGGCAAAGTCGCCAAAATCAATATCGGCATATTTATCGCGGTTGTCGATTATGGCCTTGTTGACATCGATAAGCGTTTCGATTTCATCGATGTCAGTGATGCACATATCATCGTTAACGCAGATTATACTCTCAACCTTGTCTGCGTCGGGGAGATTCTTTGCAATACCAAACACATCAAGGTCGCAGCAGAAAGCGAATACCGCGCAGCAGAAGGCGAGAATTACAAATCCAACCCAGTTGCCGCGGAATACATGAAAGCTCTTTTTGAGCAGCATTTCCGATGCAAAGTAGCCGACGAAGGCACCGATAACCATACCTGCAATCAGAGCAAAAACCTTAAATGTGCTGTTGAAAAATACTGCGGTGAGAATTACATAGATAAGAAGACCGAAGCAAATTGCGGCACAGACTGCAACGCCGTATTTGAAGATGGGGTACATACGGGGAATGGACACGACATCACCCGAGGTTTCCATTCTGTGCTTGCGGTAAATGAGCAAGGCGAGAATTGAAAGAGCAATGCCGACTGCAAAGTAAATGAGAACATAGGGCAGACCGTTAAATACAATATCAGCAATATTATCGATAGTGTCGGAAAATACGGTGTCCATATTCACTTTTCCGAACAGGAAAATAATAGGGGAGAGGAATTCAAGCGTGTTGGCAGAGGTGTCCGCAAAGCCGAATATAAACTGACCGAAGATAACGCGAACAAGCTGCTCCATACCGAGAAACAGGAAATTGAAAATAATGTAGAGTACGGGCAGCGCAACGAGGTTGCTTGTCATCATTGCAATGAAAACCGCAATGCCGTAGAAAATGACAAAATACATTGTGTTGCCTGCAAACCATATCAGGTTTGCCTTCAGAATGGTTGCTATGCTTGCATATGCACCGAGAGAGAAAACAAAATTCAGGGCGGCAATCAAAATGTTTGAGGCAACAATGGGAAGAAGACCTGCAAGATAAGCCGAGCAGAAAACTGCCTCACGGCGTACGGGCATTGAGGCAATAAGCCCCGTGCTGCGTGAAGAGTACAGGAAGCTGAACATTGCCATTGCAACAAGAATTGCAAGGGCGAAGGAAGAGATTATTTCGCCGTAGAATAATTCCTGAAGCGAGGTAAAGTAATAGGGTGCGGAAACGATATCCTGCATTCTCTCCACAAGAGTGATGAGAGGAAAGCATATAAACCAGCTTGCAAAATATGCTGCCCAAAGCGGCCAGAAGCGTTTGAGCATGCTTTTGAAAATGCCTGCGTTAAAGAACGATATCTTTGACTTCATAGTCAGCACCTCCCAGCTCATAAATGAATATTTCCTCGAGTGTAAGCGGTACAACATCGATAAACAGAGGATTTGCGGTGTTGAGCTTTTCTATAAGCTCATCGCGGTTGCCGTGCATAATAAGCGACTGAAGTCTGCCGGTGCTTGAGCTGTGCAGAATTTCAAGTCCCTCGGGAAGCTTAGCGCCGTCGGGCAGGGCAAGCTGAATCTTTGCGATGTTTTCCTGCAAATCGTTGAGGCTTCGCTCAATCATAAGCTTGCCGTTATTCATAATGCCCACATGGTCGCACACATCCTCAAGCTCGCGCAGATTGTGCGAGGAAACAAGCACGGTTGTGCCGTTTTCGGCAACATCGGCCATGATGATGCTCCAAATCTGACGGCGCATTACGGGGTCAAGACCGTCAACCGGCTCATCGAGAATGAGTATATCGGGGCGGAGCGAAACTGCCATCCAGAATGCCGCCTGCTTCTGCATACCTTTACTCAGACGGCGCATCTGACGCTTCGGGTCGAGATTGAATACCTCACCGAGCTTTTTGAAGCGTGCCTCGTCAAAGCCGGGGTAGATGCTGCGGTAAAAATCCATCATTTCCTTGATGTTGGAATTTGAAAAATAGAAGATGTCATCGGGTATATAAGCGATGCGGCTTTTTACAGCGGGGTTTTCGAAAACCTTTTCACCGTCAACAGTGATTTCGCCCGAATCCTGAAGATATATGCCCGTAAGATGACGGATTATGGTGGATTTGCCTGCGCCGTTAGGACCTACAAGACCGTAAACAGAGCCCTTGGGCACTGTCATAGTCAGGTTATCGAGTGCGCGGAAGCCGTCAAATTCTTTTGTGACATTTCTGACTTCAATCATAGTCTTATTCTCCTTTCAGGCGCGAGATAAGAGCGTCCTTATCTACGCCGATGTAGCCGAGCTCAGTAACAAGCTCATCAAATTTTCCGAGAAGCTCCTTCTGCCTTGCAAGGTCGGCCTCGCCGCTTGAGCAGACAAAGCTGCCCTTGCCTGCAACGGAGCAGATATAACCTTCAGCCTCAAGCTCGCGGTAAGCTCGCTGAATGGTGCTCGGGTTAATTGCAAGCTCGGACGCCATCTCGCGTACCGAGGGGATTTTGCTGTCAGCAGCAAGCATACCCGAAACAATCATCCTGCGGAGATTGTCCTTTATCTGCTCATATATAGGTCGCGGGTCTCGGAAGTTAATATCAATCATAAATATCCCTCCAAGTGTCCAACTGTGTGGACTGTACTCATACAGTTAATATACACACTCACACAGTTCTTGTCAATACCTTTTTTCGAGGTTGCAAGTAGGAAAATTTGTGGTATAGTTAGACATATAATATAAAATAGGTTAACTGTGTCGAAAGGAATATATAATGGATAATTCCAGAAATATGATATATGCAGAGAGACTTGCCGAGCTTATTCGCGCGGAGACAATTTCCGTCTACGGAGTTAAGAACGAGGCAAAGTTTGAGGCATTCCACAAGAAAATCTTTGAGATGTTCCCCAATCTCTTTGCAGCGGCTGAAACCGAAAACTTTGACGGCAGCCTGCTTATCCGCTGGCGCGGCAAGTCTGCCGAGCAGCCCATAATGCTGATGAGCCATCACGATGTCGTTGAGGCATCGGGTGAGTGGACTCACGATGCGTTCTCGGGCGAGATTTCCGACGGTAAGCTGTGGGGACGCGGCACGCTCGATACAAAGGGCAGCCTTTTTGCAATCCTGCAGGCTGCTGACGAGCTTATTGCCGAGGGCTATGTTCCCGAACGCGATATTTATATTGAATCTGCCTGCACCGAGGAGGTAGAGGGCACGGGCGCTGACGAGATAAGCAAGACTCTCGAAAAGCGCGGCATCAGGTTCTTTATGACTCTCGATGAGGGCGGTATGATGATGTATGACCCCATCGGCGGTGCTGACGGTACCTTCGCAATGATAGGTGTCGGCGAAAAGGGCTGCGCAGACCTCAAGTTCTGTGCTCGCTCAGCAGGCGGACATGCATCTACTCCCGGCAAGAACACTCCGCTCGTAAGACTCGGTAAGTTCATGGCCGCAGCAGAAAAGGCAAAAATTTTCGATGTTGAGATGTCGCCCGTTGTGCAGGAGATGCTCGAAAGACTCGCTCCCTATATGAAGGGTGCGCTCAAGCCGCTGCTCAAGAATGCGGGCAAGCTCAAAAAGCTCCTGTGCGCAGCAATGCCGTCAGTATCGGCAACTGCGGGCGCAATGCTGAAAACCACCCTCGCATTCACAATGGCAGGCGGCTCAGACGGCACAAATGTTCTGCCGCAGGAGGCATATGTTGTCGGCAATATGCGCTTTTCGCACCATCAGGGCGGAGAGGACAGCATCAGAAAAATCTCCGAGCTTGCAAAGAAGTTTGACATTGATACCGAAATACTCGACCCCGGCTTTGAATCTCCCATAAGCGACTATAACAGCGATGCGTTCAAGCTCGTTGAAAAGGCGGTCGGCGAGATATTCCCAGAGGTTGTACCTCTGCCGTACATTATGACAGGCGCAAGCGACAGCCGCTACTTCTCACGCGTTTGCGATAACTGCATCCGCTTTGCACCCTTTACCATTGATGAGCAGCAGCTTGAGAGTATTCACGGCATCGATGAAAATGTGGATATCGATACCCTCGCACCTGCAGTTGATTTCTATAAGTACATAATCAAAGAGGTTTGAAATGGATAATACAAAAGAAAGCAAGGGCCTGAATATCAGCGCAAAGTCGTTTGTTACTGCGATAATAGTAATATTCGTGCTGATGGTACTCACCTATGTTCTGACATTTGTAATTCCCGGCGGACACTATGACCGCATTGCAAATGCCAACGGCGATATGATTATCGACACCGACAGCAGCTTTACATATGTCGACGGCGGTATAGCCTTTTGGAAATGGCTGCTTTCCCCGATACTTGTCCTGACTGCGCCCGGCAGCGCAATGCTGCTTGCGGTAATTGCATTCCTGCTTGTAGTCGGCGGCGTTTTCAACAGCCTTGAAAAGGGCGGACTCATGAAGCATATGCTCAACCGCATAGTCTGCCGCTACGGCAACGCACGCTATAAGCTCATGGCAGTGCTGATGCTGTTTTTCATGGCAATGGGCTCGTTTATCGGCTCGTTTGAGGAGTGCGTACCGCTTGTACCCATTGTTGTTGCAATCTCCGTAAGCCTCGGCTGGGACGCAATAACGGGCGTTACAATGAGTATCCTTGCAGCAGGCTGCGGCTTTGCGGCAGGCGTGTGCAATCCGTTCACCATCGGTGTTGCGCAGGGACTTGCAGGACTTCCGATGTTCTCGGGCGCAGGTCTTCGTGCGGTAAACTTTGTCCTTATCTATGCACTTCTTTTCGCTTTCGTAAGAACTCACGCAAAGAAGGTTGAAAAGCCCATTGCGGTTGCGGATGAGAATCAGTACTGCGATGTGAACAAAAAGATGAGCCGCGGACTTGCATGCTTTGCGGCAATCCTCGGAACGGGAATAATCCTCGTATTCAGCTCAAGCGTAATTCCCGCGCTGCAGGACTACACAATGATTATAGTTGCGGTAATGTTCCTCGTTGCAGGTATCGTATCAACACTTGTTTCGGGTATGAGCGTCAAGGAACTCGGCAAGACCTTCTGGAACGGACTTGTGAGCATTCTGCCCGCGGTTATTATGATTCTTATGGCATCCTCCATCAAGTACACCCTTGAGGAGGCAAATGTTCTCGATACTCTGCTCAACTCGGCTGTAAACATTGCAAGCACTCTGCCTAAGTGGGTTGTAATTCTGTTCATTTACCTGCTCGTTTTAGTGCTGAATTTCTTCATCGCCTCGGGCTCGGCTAAGGCATTCCTGCTCATTCCGCTGATTGCCCCCGTTGCTCAGGTATTCGGAATTCCCGCACAGCTTTGCATTATGGCTTATGCTTTCGGTGACGGCTTCTCAAATGTTTTCTACCCGACAAATCCCGTGCTTCTGATAAGCCTCGGACTTGCGGGCGTCAGCTACGGCGAATGGGCAAAGCGTACATGGAAGTTCCAGCTTGCAAACCTTGTGCTTACAAGCGGAATGCTTCTGTTCGGCCTTGCAATCGGCTACGGCTTATAAAGCTTCAGATAATACCGCTATGTACACTTAATGTGTGCATAGCGGTATTTTTTCGTTGCATTATTAATTGAAAAATGATAAAATACTATGTCTAATTATATATAATAGGATTGGTATATCATATGTGGCTTTCTGATAAATGGCAGGATTTTGAACTTCTTGATTGCTCAAAGGGCGAAAAGCTTGAAAGATGGGGCAGCTTCTATCTCGTGCGCCCCGACCCTCAGGCAATATGGGACACTCCGCGCGAGGATGAGCGCTGGAATTGCCGCGACGCACGCTATCGCCGCAGCGAAACCGGCGGCGGCTCGTGGGATAAGGGCGGACTGCCCGCAAGCTGGAAGATTAATTACGGCGAGCTGACATTCAATGTCAAGCCCATGAACTTCAAGCATACGGGACTGTTTCCCGAGCAGGCCTGCAACTGGGACTTTGCAATGGACAAAATCCGCAAGGCAGGCAGACCCATAAATGTACTCAACCTCTTTGCATATACTGGCGCGGCAACAATTGCCTGCGCAAAGGCAGGTGCAAGCGTTTGCCATGTAGATGCTGCAAAGGGCATGGTATCGTGGGCAAAGGAAAATGCTGCAGCCTCGGGACTTTCCGACGCACCTATCCGCTGGATAGTCGATGACTGCGCAAAGTTTGTTGAGCGTGAAATCCGCCGCGGCAGAAAATACGATGCAATCATTATGGACCCGCCCTCATACGGCAGAGGTCCCGGCGGAGAGATTTGGAAGCTTGAGCAGAATCTGTGGCCCTTTGTGTCACTGTGCGCAGGCGTACTGTCCGATGACCCGCTGTTTGTCATCATCAATTCATACACAACAGGTCTGTCACCGTCCGTGCTTTCGTATGTAACCGAGAGCATATTCACAAAGAAATTCGGAGGACATTCCGACAGCCGCGAGCTTGGTCTGCCTGTAACTGACAGCGGACTTGTACTGCCTTGCGGAGCAACCTGCCGTTGGGAGAAATAAAACTAATGAGTTCAGTCATTGAAATAGAAAATCTGCACTACACCTATCCGGGCTATGACTTTGAAAGCCTTTGCGGTGTGAGCCTTGAGATTGAGCGCGGCAGCTTTGTTGCGGTGCTCGGTCATAACGGCTCGGGCAAGTCAACGCTTGCAAAGCACCTGAATGCAATCCTGCTGCCCACCGAGGGTGCGGTCAGAATAAACGGCATAGACACTGCCGATGAGGAAAAAATAATAGACATCCGCCGCACTGTCGGTATGGTTTTCCAAAATCCCGACAATCAGATTGTTGCGAATGTCGTTGAGGACGATGTCGCTTTTGCACCCGAAAACCTCGGCGTGCCGTCTGCGGAGATACGCGAGCGAGTGGATAACGCACTCAAGACGGTTGATATGTACGAGTTCCGTATGCACGCACCGCATCTGCTGTCCGGCGGACAGAAGCAGCGAGTGGCCATTGCGGGCGTTATCGCAATGCAGCCCGAGGTAATAGTTCTTGACGAGCCTACGGCAATGCTTGACCCCAAGGGCCGCCGCGAGGTAATTGACACCGTAACAAAGCTGTGCCGCGAAAAGGGCATAACCATCGTGCTTATTACCCACCATATGTCCGAGTGCATCAATGCAGACCGCGTTGTTGTCATGTCAAACGGACGCGTTGTTGCCGACGGAACACCGCAGAGCGTGTTCTCTCGGGTTGAGCTTATGCGCAGCGAGGGACTGACAGTTCCTACAACAACGGAGCTTCTGTATGAGCTTAACAAAAACGGCTACAGCCTCAGCCTTGATGCGCTTAGCGTCGAGGATTGCGCAAAGGAAATTGCAAAGGAAATAGGATAAGCTACTATGTCAGATATAAAAGTGAGCGGTCTGCGCCATGTTTACAGCGCGGACACGCCCTTTGAAAAGGTCGCAATTGACGACATAAATATAGAGATACCGCACGGTCAGTTTGTGGGTCTTATCGGTCACACGGGCTCGGGCAAGTCTACCTTTATTCAGCATCTGAACGGACTTCTGAAGCCGTCCGCGGGTACGATTACCGTTGACGGCGAGGATATAAACTCCAGCAAGCTTGCGTCAAAGAATGTAAGACACAAGGTCGGTCTTGTTTTCCAGTACCCCGAGTATCAGCTTTTCGAGGAAACCGTCTATGCGGATATCGCATTCGGTCCTAAGAATATGAAGCTGACCGAGGAGGAGATAGACGAGCGCGTGCGCGAGGCGGCAGGCTTTGTAGGCGTGCCCGAGGAGCAGTTCGACAAATCTCCGCTCGAGCTTTCGGGCGGTCAGAAGCGCAGAGTTGCAATCGCAGGCGTAATCGCAATGCGCCCCGGTGTGCTCATTCTCGATGAGCCTACCGCAGGTCTTGACCCTGCAGGCTGCGAGCAGATTTTGCAGAATATCTGCGATTACCGCGAAAAGACAGGCTCAACCGTCATCATCGTCAGCCATAGTATGGATGATGTTGCGCGAATTGCCGACAGACTTGTTGTGTTCAACCGCGGCAGCATTCGCTTTGACGGCAATCCCGAGGAGGTTTTCTCCAATCCCGAGGAGCTTAACGCAATCGGCCTTGCAGTACCTGCACCCACTCAGCTTGCAATGGAGCTTAAGCGCTGCGGAGTTGAGCTTTCAGGCTCAATCTATACAAATGAGCAGCTTCTCAATGCCCTTTTGAAGCGCGGAAGGAGGGCAGAGTAATGCTTAAAGATATTACCTTAGGCCAGTACTTCCCCGGTAACACCGTTGCCCACCGCTTAGACCCCAGAACAAAGCTTCTGCTTGTCATTATCTACATTGTCGGTCTGTTCAACTCCTACGGCTGGTACAGCTACGCATTCGTGCTTGTTGTAACCGCACTGTGTATGTTCATATCCAAAATTAAGCCCGGCACGGCACTCAAGGGACTAAAGCCCATTATATTCATCATAGTGCTGACAGCGCTGCTGAATATATTCTACACAAGCGGCACTCCGATTTTCGAGGGCAGCCGCATAACCTGGGAGGGCTTAGCAAAGGCGGCAATGATGTCTGTCAGAATAATTCTTCTGATTGTCGGCACCTTCCTGCTTACCTATACCACAAGCCCCATCGCACTCACCGACGGACTTGAAAGCCTTTTGAATCCTCTGAAGAAAATCAAGGTACCCGTACACGAGATGGCAATGATGATGAGTATGGCACTGCGCTTTATACCCACTCTCATCGAGGAAACGGACAAGATTATGTCCGCACAGAAGGCAAGAGGCGCAGACTTCGAAACGGGCAGCCTTATGAAGAGGGCGAAGGCACTTCTGCCGATACTCGTTCCTCTGTTTGTATCATCTTTCCGCCGCGCCGATGAGCTTGCGGTTGCGATGGAAAGCCGCTGCTATCACGGCGGCAACGGCAGAACAAGAATGAAGCAGCTTAAAATGCAGGGCATTGATGTGTGGGCACTGCTTTTGGGCGCAGCATTCCTTGCCGCAATATTTGTAATGAAAAAATACGGATTGTAAGCTATGAGAAATATCGCACTGAAAATCAGATATGACGGCAGCCGCTATCACGGCTGGCAGGTGCAGAAAACAGATGTTTCCGTGTGCCAGACAGTTCAGGAGGCACTGACGAAAATCTGTGAGCACCCTGTAAAGCTGACGGGCTGTGGACGCACCGATGCGGGAGTGCATGCGCTCAACTACTGCGCAAATTTCCGCACAGATTGCCGCATACCCATTGAGCGTTTTGCGCTTGCGGCAAATTCACGCCTGCCAGATGACATCGCGGTGCTTGACGCCGTTGAAGTCGATGATAATTTCAATGCGATATCCTCCTGCATAAAAAAAGAATATATCTATAAAATCCATAACAGTAATATCCGCGACCCGTTCCTTGAAAAGCGTGCGTGCTTTTATCCGCAGGAGCTCAATATGGAGCTTATGCAGCGCGCGGCAACGGCATTTGAGGGAACGCACGATTTTGCCGCTGTGCGCTCACTCGGCACCGAAACAAAGACCACCGTGCGAACGGTTTATTGGTGCAAGGCGGAAAAAGAGGGTGACCTCATAACAATTTCCATCTGCGCGGACGGTTTTCTCTACAATATGTGCAGGGCAATGGTTGGTACAATGGTGTATGCATCCTATGGAAAAATTCTGCCCGAGGATATTCCGCACCTTCTTGAAATAGGTGACCGCAGACTCACGGGACCGACTATGCCTCCGCAGGGACTATATCTCAACCGTGTATGGTATGAGGGTCCTGCAGGAGAAATGATGATAAAGGATTTACTATGAAAAAGACGCTGAGTTTAATTTGCCTTGCGATGTGCATACTCCTTTCTGCCTGCACATCGGTAAAAAAGGTTGACAGCTTTAAAATCGGAACGGGTGCGCATCAGTGCGCTGCAGTTATAGGCGACGAGCTTATGACAGCAAGCGAAACTGCCCAGTACATTTTCGGCGTAAACGGTGAAAACAAGACCGGCAAATCGCTTGATATGAATTACCCCACCATAAGCGAAGCGGCTGACAATGCAGTGGTTTTCGATATTGGCGGAACTTGCGTAAGCTATTTTGACGGCAGCAATCTCGAATGTAAAAATGTAATAATCAACGCTTCTCTCAGCGACAGCGGATGCCTTGCCGTATGCACCGAGGAGGCAGGCTATAAGGGCAGCGTAAGCGTATATTCAGCGGAAAAGTCCGAAATTTATAAGTGGTATTCGGCTGATAACTGGCTTCTTAAGGCAGAGACTTCACCTGATGGCAAGACACTTGCGGTGCTTTGCTCGGGCGAAAACGGCGGCAGCGTGCATCTGTTTGCACTTAATAGTGAAGATGAAATCGGCACATTCACGGCAGATGGTGCTGTGTTCAACGATATGCACTGGCTTGGAAAGACGCTTTGCTGTGTCGCTGACGATAAGCTTTGCTTCTGCGATGCCGAGGGCAAGGCAGACGGAGAATATTCCTTTGACGGATTGAATCTCGGCAGCTACGCATTCTGCGATGAGGAGATAGTGGTTGAGCTTCGTGCGCATAGCTTCGGCGGAGCGGGCACACTGATTGCGGTAGGCGCTGACGCAAAGGAATGCGGCAGAGCAACACCCGATGCTGAGGTTGAGAGCTTTGACTGGTCGGACGGCAAGTTATTAACCGTATGTCAGGGTAAGCTGCTTTGCTATGACGGCAGCTTAAAGCTTCTCGGCACCTGCGAGGTAAGCGGATGCGAGGCAGCTTTCCTGCGCACTGATGATATTCTCATCATTTCCTCAGGCGAGGCAAAGGTCGCGCAGCTTAACAAGTAAAAGTAATTGAGTAAGCCTTTTTGGCAATAATCTTTAACAGGCATTGTAACGGCACGGTTATACCTGCTGTTTGAAAAGGGGGATAAACATGCAAGCAAAAATGTGCTCACGCTGCGGTAAGAATGTAGCGATTGTGTTTATAACTAAAATTGAAGGCAACGAGTCCAAAAACGAGGGGCTGTGCCTTAAGTGCGCCCGCGAGCTGCATATCAAGCCCGTGGACGATATGATTGAAAAGCTGGGTATCTCCGATGAGGACCTTGACAGCATCAGCGGCGATATGATGAATGCGCTCAACGGTGTTGAGAGCCTTATGGATATCGACGGCATTTCCGATGACGGCGAGGATGACGGCAAAACGGCAACCTTCCCGTTCTTAAACCGCCTTTTCGGCGGAGCAAATAATGCAGGAAATGACAATGTTCCCGCCGAAAGCGGAGCGCCCGCGCAGAAGGAAGCAAAGGACAGCGGAAGACCTGCAAAGAAAAAGTTCCTTACAAACTACTGCATTAACCTTACAGACCGCGCAAGAGCGGGTAAACTTGACAATATGATAGGACGCACAGAGGAGCTCGAGCGCGTTATTCAGATATTAAACCGCCGTCAGAAGAATAATCCCTGCCTTATCGGTGAGCCCGGCGTAGGTAAAACCGCCGTTGCGGAGGGACTTGCACAGCGCATCGCGCTCGACCAGGTGCCGTATAAGCTGCGCAACAAGGAGGTTTATCTGCTCGACCTCACCGCACTCGTTGCAGGTACTCAGTTCCGCGGTCAGTTCGAGAGCCGTATGAAGGGACTCATCGAGGAAATCCGCAAGCAGGGCAATATCATTCTTGTCATTGACGAGGTTCATAACATCGTCGGCGCAGGCGATGCAGAGGGCAGTATGAACGCTGCAAATATCCTCAAGCCTGCACTTTCACGCGGCGAAATTCAGGTTATCGGTGCAACCACCTTCACTGAATACCGCAAGCATATCGAAAAGGATTCCGCGCTTGAGCGCCGATTCCAGCCTGTCACCATCAACGAGCCCTCACTCAGCGACAGCGTTGAAATTCTCAAGGGCATCAAGCGTTATTACGAGGATTATCATGGAGTTTACATCAGCGATGAGATGTGCGAGGAGGCAGTAAAGCTGTCCGAGCGCTACATCACAGACCGATTCCTGCCCGATAAGGCAATCGACCTCATTGACGAGGCATGCTCCGATGTAAATCTTAAAAATAAGAATATCATCCGCCGCGCAGAGGCACAGAAGGACCTTGAGGACCTCCGCTTTGAGCGTGAGGCACTTATGTCGGCAGATGCACCTGCGGGTACAGAGCTTACAGACGAGGTGCTCGACAAGCGCTACGAGCGCATTGCCGAGCTTCGCAGCAAGGAAATGCAGCGCGAGCAGGAGCTTGCATCATTAGACCTCGAGGGCAAGCCCGAGCTTACTATGGATAACCTTGCCCGCATCATCGAGCTGTGGACAAAAATCCCAGCATCCTCAATCCGCGAGGACGAATTTGAACGCCTTGCAAATCTTGACCAAAGACTGCGCGAGCATATTGTCGGTCAGGACGAGGCAATAAAGTCGGTCTGCGCTGCAATAAAGCGCAGCCGCATAGGACTCAAGGCAAAGCGCAAGCCCACAAGCTTCATCTTCGTCGGCGGCACGGGTGTCGGCAAGACTGAGCTTGTAAAACGACTTGCCGCAGACCTTTTCGACAGTCCCGAGTCACTCATAAGACTCGATATGTCCGAGTTTATGGAGAAATTCTCCGTATCCAGCATCATCGGTTCACCTCCGGGCTATGTCGGCTATGACGAGGCAGGTCAGCTTACCGAGAAAATCCGCCGCAAGCCCTATTCCGTGGTGCTGTTTGACGAGATTGAAAAGGCTCACCCCGATGTGCTGAACATTCTGCTGCAGATTCTCGATGACGGCAGAATTACCGATGCGCAGGGCAGAACGGTCAATTTTGAAAACACCGTTATCATAATGACTACCAACGCAGGCAGCAACAATAAGAGCGGCTCCCTCGGCTTCGGCGGAAGCATCAACGATATGGGTCGCGAGCGCGCACTCAAGGCACTCAATGAGTTCCTGCGTCCCGAGTTTATAAACCGCGTTGACGAGATTGTCTACTTCAACAAGCTTTCGGAGGAAAACTTCCGCGCAATAGCCGGACTGATGCTCAACGAAACAAAGTCCGCAATTGCCGAGCGAGGCATAGCAATGACATGGAACGAAACGCTCATCGATTACCTTGTTGCGCATAGCTACTCCGTAACCTACGGCGCGAGAAACCTGCGCCGCACCATTCAGAAGGATGTTGAGGACGCAATTGCGGAGAAGATTATCGAGCGCCGCGGCGAAAATGTCGCACGCATAAGACTTACCGCGGACAATGACAGAGTCAAGGTTGAGGTCAGAAAAGCATGATAAGATTTGAAAGCGATTATCTCGAGGGTGCGCTGCCTGTAATAATGCAGCGCCTTACCGAGACTAACTACGAGCAGACCGCAGGCTACGGCAACGACCCGTACTGCGAGTCTGCGCGCGAAAAGATAAAGGCTGAATGTGCCGCACCCGATGCCGATGTGCATTTTCTCGTAGGCGGTACGCAGACAAATACAATCGTTATAGCAGCGGCGCTTCGTCCCCATCAGGGCGTGTTAGCGGCGGAAACCGCACACATCGAGGCACACGAAACGGGTGCAATCGAGGCAAGCGGCCACAAGGTCATAACCCTTGCAAGCGCTGACGGAAAGATTAACGCTGCGCAGGTCGAGGATTATGTGCTCAAGCACCGCGCAGACGAATCCTTTGAGCATATTGTTCAGCCTGCAATGGTCTACATCTCCCAGCCCACCGAAACGGGCACGGTGTATTCCCTTGGTGAGATGCAGGCAATATCCGATACCTGCCGCAGACTCGGCATTCTGCTGTTTGTTGACGGCGCAAGACTTTCCTGCGCACTTGCCTGCGAGGGTACACCGACGCTTTCAGACCTTGCAAGACTCAGCGATGTGTTCTACATCGGCGGCACAAAGCACGGCGCACTCTTCGGCGAGGCAGTTGTAATTACAAACGATGCAATAAAGAAGGACTTCCGCTATATCATCAAGCAGCGCGGCGGTATGTTCGCAAAGGGCAGACTCCTCGGTCTGCAGTTTGATACCTTCTTCAACGACGGACTTTACTACAAGGTCGGACGCTACGAGGTGCTGCTTGCAAAGCAGCTGCGCGAGGCTTTTGAGAAAAAGGGCATCAGATTCGGCTACGCATCACCCACAAATCAGCTGTTCCCGATACTCACCGACGAGCAGATTGCAAAGCTGTCGGAAAACTACTCCTTCTCGATTCAGAATAAGGTGGAAGGCGGCACGGTAACGCGCTTCTGCACAAGCTGGGCAAGCAGCAAGGAGGATTTGGACAGGCTTATTGAGGACATTGAAAGGCTTTAAGCGATGAAAGAAAGAATAGAAATTATCCGCGGAGATATCACAAAGCAGGAGGTTGATGCCATCGTAAACGCTGCAAACTGCTCACTCCTGGGCGGCGGCGGAGTTGACGGCGCAATACACAGGGCAGCAGGACCCGAGCTTCTTGCCGAGTGCCGCACCTTAAACGGCTGCAAGACGGGCGAGGCGAAGATAACAAAGGGCTATAAGCTGCCTGCAAAGTTTGTTATCCATACCCCCGGTCCCGTATGGCACGGCGGTGCAAAGAATGAGCCTGCGCTGCTTAAATCCTGCTATCGCTCCTGCCTCGAGCTTGCGAGCGAAAACGGCTGCAAAACAGTAGACTTCCCCTCAATTTCAACGGGTGTGTACCATTTCCCACTTGAGAAGGCATCCGAAATTGCAATCAAGGCAATTGCCGAGTACCTTTTTGAGCATCCCGAGATTGAACGCGTTCGTATGGTCTGCTTTGATGACCGCACGAAGAAGTACTACGAGGATGCATTGGAGAGCCTGAAATGAAAAGATTATTCCGACTGCAATACAATTCACCCGTAGTGCTGACCTTTGCGCTCATTTCACTTGGCGCACTGTGGCTTGGCAAGGTAACAGACGGATGGACAACCACCTATCTGTTCAGCGTATGGCACTCATCACTTGCCGACATTCTCACTTATCCCCGCTTTTTCCTGCATGTCCTCGGTCATACCGATTACAGCCATTACATAGCAAATATGATGATGATACTTGTCGTCGGTCCCGGCCTTGAGGAGAAATACGGCAGCCGTAAGCTGCTCGGTGCAATTGTTATTACCGCACTTGTTTCGGGACTTGTGCATTGGTTCCTTTTCCCCGGAACAATGCTTCTCGGCGCATCGGGCATCGTGTTTATGATGATTGTTATGGCATCACTTGCAGGTATGCGCGACGGTTATATCCCCATCACGCTCATTCTTGTGCTCGTTCTCTACCTCGGCAACGAGATAGTTGACGGCGTTGTACTCAGCGACAATGTATCGCAGCTTACACACATAATTGGCGGTGTTTGCGGCGCGGTGCTGGGACTCAGAAAACGATGAAGAAGAAAGCTATTATTTCAGCCTGCCTTTTTGGCGTTAACTGCAAATATGACGGCGGCAACAACTGCCTCAGTGAGGAAAAGCTTGCGAAACTCAAGGAAGAGTATGAGCTTATTCCCGTCTGTCCCGAGGCATACGGTGGACTTACAACTCCGAGAGCACCGTCGGAAAGGCGGGGAGACCGCGTGGTATCGAAGCTCGGGGCTGATGTAACTGCCGAGTTTGAACACGGTGCGCAGACAGCCTTGTATATTGCGCAGCAGTTAGGCGCGGAGCTTGCGATTCTGAAGGAAAACAGCCCATCCTGCGGAAGCGGCACAATATATGTCGGCAGCTTCAGCGGAACTCTCACCGAGGGTGACGGCGTAAGCGCACAGCTGCTGAAAAAGCACGGCATTTCCGTCATAGGCGAAAGCAAAATATAAAATATGCGCAACCTATTGGTTGTGCATATTTTTTTCGTCCAAGCATAGTCTTGTACAAAAAGCAAAGGAGCAAAAGACTATGGCATATGATGAAAAAACAAAGGCGGCAGCAAAGCCGCATTCGCTGAGCATGGATGACAGATGCAGACTGTCGGTAACGGGCGTTGACGATGTTGAGAGCTTTGACGAAACGGTGATTGTTATGAACACCTCGCAGGGCAATCTCATCGTGCGCGGCAGCGGACTGCACATAGGCAAGATAAGCCTTGATATAGGCGAGCTCAAGGTTGAGGGCCTGATAACAGATTTAAGCTACGAGGAAAAAACTCAGCAGGGCGGCTTTTGGGCAAGACTCTTCGGCTAAATGGAGCTAAGCGTAAAATATCAGCTTTTCCAGCTGGCTTGCTCGTGGCTTGCGGGTCTTGCGTCAGGAGTGATATATGACCTTTTCAGAGTTCTAAGGCGCAGAGTGAAGGCATCGGCAATGTTTGATGTTCTTTTCTGGTTTGCGATGCTTTTGATTCTGTTCACGCTCGGAATGGATGTCGGCGAGGGCTCACTGCACATTTTTATGCTTGCGTTCACCGCGCTCGGCTTTGTAAGCTATATGATATTATTCAGCGCAGCGGTTTTTGCCTTGTTCAACAAAATTGCACAGCTTATTGAAGCCGTACTCAGTCCCGTCAAAAAACTTTTGGAAAAATTTTTGCAAGTCGTCAAAAATCTCTTTTCAAAAGCAAAGTCAAGGTTTAGAATGAAAATAACAACAGACAGGAAAGGCAGGCGCAAAGCGTTTGAAGAGCTCCCACGGAATAACGGGGATAATTCTGACAGTGCTTCTTGTGTACGCTACCCTGAGCCTCGCCGCCGCGCAGAAGGACCTTAACACCGCACTCAGTTTGACAGCACAATTGAGTGATAAGGTTGCGCAGGCAAGCGCCGAAAATGAGAAGCTGCTCGATGAGCTTGAGAATATATCAAGCGATGACGCGAAGGAAAGCCTTGCGCGCGAGCGGCTCGGTTTGGTTAAGCCCAACGAAATAATATTTATAGATATAAACTGAAAACACACGGGGGATAAAGCGTTTATGCAGCTTGAAACGGGAGCAGTGCTCGAGGGTAAGGTAACGGGTATAACCAAATTCGGTGCATTCGTAGGTCTGGCGGGGGATAAAAGCGGACTTGTGCACATTTCGGAAATCGCCAACAGCTATGTAAGTGACATCAATGAGCATCTTAAGGTCGGTCAGACGGTTAAGGTGAAGGTACTCGGCATCAATGACGGCAAGATTAATCTGTCAATTAAAAAGGCGCAGGAGACTCAGCCTGCACCGCAGCCGAGAAAATCCGCACCGCAGCGCGGTAATGCGCAGGCTGACGGCGGAGATAACTTTGAGGACAAGCTCAAAAAGTTCATGCAGGAGTCAGACAGCCGCATTGCAGGCAATCCTATGTATGCTGACAGAGGCAAATCCCGCAGAAGAAGATAAGTAAAAAGCAGCCTTTTGGCTGCTTTTTTGCTATATAGGGCTGAAATTTCATTCATTCACAATTTGCAG
>JAZULF010000160.1:0-4507 GCA_045643645.1 Oscillospiraceae bacterium | reverse complement strand
GAGCCAAGGAGTTGCATCAAGGATTTGTCTTCCTAAGACCGCTTGGCCTCCGACTTCAACCAAGATTATCATCCCCAGCGAGATTCAGGGCATTGCAGGTCTTGCAGAGGGTGTAATGGAATCAGTTAAAAAGTAATAAGTAAAATGAAAAGTCGGCGGCTTTGCCGCCGATTTTTTTGGGAGTAGCTATGATAAAAGCCGCAGAATTTATGGTCAGCCACGGCATGAACGCCGACAGAATTGACCTTGACCTATACAGCAAGCTGTGCTGCGAATATATGCAGCGCGGTCTTAATGAGAAAACGGATATTGTCCCCATGATACCCACCTATCTCAGAGGTGAGGCACAGGTGCCTAAGAACAAGAAGGTCGCGGTTATCGACGCGGGCGGCACCAATTTCCGCACGGCACTCGTCAGCTTCACAAAGGACGGAGTGAGCTTTGAAAACCTGCAAAAGCACAGTATGCCCGGCACGACCGAGCCTGCAAGCTGGGAGGAATTCATTTCCCACACCGCCGATTGCGTGGAGCCTTTGATGGCACAAACCGAGGAGATAGGCTTCTGCTTTTCCTATCCTGCCGAGGTTACGGAGAACATTGACAGCCGTATTCTGAGCCTCACAAAGCAGGTAAAGATTGATGGCGCAGAGGGCAAGCTTTTAGGCGCTGACCTCAAAAAAGAGCTTGAAGGCAGGGGTGTCAAGGTAAGCAAAATAGTTGTACTCAACGATACCCCCGCAACGCTTCTCGGCGGCTCGGCTCAGCTTAAAAAGTCAAGCTACGGCGGATTTATCGGTATGGTAGCAGGCACGGGTGTGAATAGCTGCTGCATGGTACCCGATAAGGAGATTAAAAAGCTCGGTCTTAACGGCAGCAAGAGAATGCTCATTAACCTCGAATCCGGCTCGTTTGACGGCTTTGCAAGAGGCGATTTCGACATCGAAATGGACGAAGGTCTTGCCGATACGGGTCACTATGTCGGTGAAAAGATGTGCTCGGGCGCATACATCGGCAAGCTGTGCCTGCATACTCTTAAGGCTGCCGCAAACGAGGGCGTTTTCTCCGATAAGGGACGCGACTTCATACTCGGTCTTGAGTTTATGAATAGCTCAACTGCCGATAAATGGGGTACCGGCAAGCTGCCCAAGGGACTTTGCGGCGAGGACGGAGTCAATGCAGTTTACATAATATCAGAGCTGTTCGAGCGTGCGGCACGCTGCATGGCATGCACACTGTGCGGCGTTCTGCTTCTGACGGGTGATGGCAAGGAAAAGCCCGTGTGCATCTGTGTTGACGGCTCAATGTTCAACAAGGGCAAGCTTTTCCGCCCCGCACTTGAGGATTGCATGGCAATCTATGCAGGCGAGATTATGGAGCGCAAGTACGAATTTGTAACCGGCGAGGAGCTTTCGCTTCTCGGCTCGGCAGCGGCAATTCTTCTCAACTGAATTGAATCAATCAACAGACGGTGTTTCACCGTCTGTTTTTTGCGCTTTTTCTTGACAAAACAAAGCTGATGCCTTATTCTAAACAAGCAAAAATGAGAAAGTTTCTCAATTTGGAGGAGCTATGAGAACAAGCTACCATACACAACAGAAAACCGCGCTGCTTGACTTTCTTGAACTGAACGCGGGCAGACAGTTTACAATAGATGAGATAATCGAGGCAATGGGAGAGTCTGCACCTCCTAAAAGCACGGTGTACAGACTTGTAAAGAAGCTGTGCGATGACGGGCAGGCATGCCGCCTTACGCGCGAGGGCACTACAAGTGCGGTGTATCAGCTTTCGGGTAAAAGCTGCTGCGCTGAGCATCTGCATATAAAGTGCGTTGACTGCGGTCTGCTCATACACCTTGACCGCACCGCGCAGGATGCGCTTTCAAGGAATACGGGCTTTGTCATAGACGATGTACGCAGCATGCTCTACGGGCGCTGCGCCGCTTGTGCGGGGAGGTCAAAATGAAAAGACTGACCGCTATTGTAATTGCAATGTGCCTGCTGTTTAGCGCCTGCGGCTATGAGCAGCAGCCGGTAAGCGACAGCTCCAAGCTGCAGATTGTCTGCACGAGCTTTCCCGCATATGACTTTGCACGCGAGATAGCAGGGGACAGGGCAGAGCTGACGCTGCTCATTAAGCCCGGCGCCGAGGTGCATTCCTACGAGCCTACTCCTAAGGACATTATAAGAATTCAGGAGTGCGACCTGTTTATCTGCAACGGCGGCGAATCCGAGGAATGGGTTGAGTCGCTGATATCGCCCGAACTGAATGTTATATATATGATGGACTGCGTTGACGCGGTTGAGGAATCCGATGAGGGTATTTACGCCGCTGAGGATGAGGGAGAAGAAATCGAGCTTGACGAGCATGTGTGGACCTCACCGCTGAACGCAGCCGACATTTCCGAGGCAATATGCAGCGCTCTGTGCGGGCTTGATAAAGCCAATGCCGCGGAATATACCGCAAGATTTGAAGCCTACAAGGCAAGCCTGCTTGAGCTTGACGCTCAGCTTGCTGCGGTAGTAAGAAACGCAAAGCACGATACGCTTATATTCGCAGACCGCTTCCCGATGCGCTATTTCACTCTGCGCTACGGACTCAAATACTACGCGGCGTTTCCCGGCTGCGCATCGGAAACCGAGCCCTCGGCAAAGACGGTTGCCTACCTTATTGACCGTGTGCGCGAGGATAATATCCCTGCGGTTTTGTATATGGAGTTTTCCAACGAGAAGATGGCGGATGTCATCTGCGAGGACACCGGCTGCAAAAAGCTGCCGTTTTATTCGGCGCACAGTGTTACGGCGCAGCAGTTCGAGGACGGCGTAACATATCTTGACCTTATGCGCATTAATCTTGATTCACTGAAGGAGGCTCTCGGCTGATGGCACAGATTACCTGCAAAAACCTGAGCTTTGCCTATGACGGCGAAACAGTCCTGAGCGGGATTGACTTTTCAATAGAAGCAGGCTCGTACCTCTGCATTGTCGGAGAAAACGGCTCGGGCAAGTCAACTCTTATGAAGGGACTGCTCGGCCTTAAAACACCCTCAAGCGGCAGCATCGAGCTCGGTGACGGACTCAAGCACACCGAAATCGGCTACCTGCCGCAGCAGACTCAGCTGCAGCGCGATTTTCCTGCCTCGGTTTATGAGGTCGTGCTGTCGGGCCGACTCAACTCTATGGGCGGCAGACTGTTTTATAATGCGGAGGATAAAAAGGCCGCGCAGGAGAATATGGAGCGCCTCGGCATTGAGGATATAAAGGACCGCTGCTATATGGAGCTTTCGGGCGGTCAGCAGCAGCGCGTTCTGCTTGCCCGTGCGATGTGCGCAACGAAGAAGCTGCTTTTGCTCGATGAGCCCGTAACAGGACTTGACCCCGTCGCGACAAACGAGATGTACAACCTCATTAAGCTTGTCAATCTCTGCGACAATACAAGCGTTATTATGATTTCCCACGATATCCACGAGGCTGTGCGCTATGCAACGCATATTCTGCACCTCGGCAACCGTCAGCTGTTCTTCGGCACAACCGCCGAATACCGCGAGAGTGCGCTTGCCCGCAGATTTGTAGGAGGTGGCAGAGCATGATTGAGCTTATAAGCGAAATGCTTTCCTACCACTTCATGACCCGTGCGATAGTCGTCGGCGTTCTTGTATCGCTGTGTGCGGCGCTTTTAGGCGTTTCCCTTGTACTCAAGCGCTATTCAATGATAGGTGACGGTCTGTCCCATGTCGGCTTCGGCGCACTTGCAATTGCGGCAGCGCTCAATGTCGCACCGCTTGCATTGTCGGTGCCCGTGGTAATTGCCGCGGCGTTTCTGCTGCTGCGCATAAGCCAGTCAAGCCGTATAAAGGGTGATGCAGCCATTGCGCTTATTTCCTCAAGCGCGCTTGCAATAGGCGTTGCAGTCGTGTCGGTGACAACGGGTATGAATACCGATGTTTCAAACTATATGTTCGGCAGCATTCTTTCACTCAGCAGGGCAGATGCGATGCTCAGTATAGCGCTTTCTGTAATAGTGCTTGTTATGTTTGCGCTTTTGTATCCGAGAATTTTTGCCGTAACCTTTGACGAGAGCTTTGCAAGGGCAACGGGCACAAATGCCGACAGATACAACACAGTGATTGCGGTTTTAACCGCGGTAACGGTGGTTATAGGAATGCGAATGATGGGCGCTCTCTTAATCTCAAGCCTCATCATATTTCCTGCCCTTACGAGTATGCGACTCTGCCGCAGCTTCAAGTCCGTTGTGCTGTGCTCAGCGGCGGTATCCGTTGTGTGCTTTGTGCTCGGAATGATTGCATCATATGCATTCGAGCTGCCCTCGGGAGCAAGTGTCGTTATCATAAATATTATCGCATTTATCACTTTTTCTCTTGCAGCCTTACTAAAAAGAAGAGCATAAATATGTGAAACTATTACAAATTACGGAGCTGTTTGTCAAAAATCAGCTCCGATTTTTAATGAATATTTTGCCGAATATTCACCAAAACAGTGAATATTCGCGT
>JAZULF010000159.1:0-3157 GCA_045643645.1 Oscillospiraceae bacterium | reverse complement strand
CGTCCTCGTCTTACTCGACCTCTTCCTCTTCTTCGTCGGGCAAGACCTCGTCCGTAAATCCCACAATTCCGGACATCGTGATTGACATTCCCTCCTTCGACTATCTTTACAAGGTCTTCGGCAAGGGTTAATGCCGATATAGCACCTTGCAGTTCACTTAAGTTAAGTTATATCCTTTCTCATTTCCCCCATCTCATACGGTGTCTTTCCCCCAAGGCACCGTATGAAAAACAAAAAAAACACGGAAGCATTTGCTTCCGTGCTTTTTTTATGTTTGTAATTAAAATTACTTGATTTCGACAGATGCGCCAACAGCCTCGAGCTGAGCCTTGAGTGCTTCTGCGTCTTCCTTGGAAACGCCTTCCTTGACCTTTGCGGGAACTGCTTCTACCATTGCCTTTGCTTCTGCGAGGCCCAGGCCGGTGATGCCGCGGATTTCCTTGATGACCTTGATCTTCTCTGCGCCGAAAGAAGTCATGACAACGTCAAACTCGGTCTTCTCTGCTGCTGCTTCTGCTGCGCCGCCTGCTGCGGGTGCTGCTGCTGCAACTGCGGAAACGCCGAAGGTCTCACAGATTGCGTCTACGAGCTCCTTAAGCTCGAGAACGGAAAGAGCCTTGATCTCTTCGATCATAGCGGTAATTTTTTCGCTCATTTTAATTTTCCTCCAAAAATAAACAATGTTTGTTTGCAGCGATTATTCTGCTGCTTCGGGTGCGGCTTCTGCTGCGCCGCCGTTCTTTTCGATGACCTCGGTCAGGCATACTGCAAGACCGCCCATGATTGCGTTAAGAGAACCTGCGAGCTTTGCGTACAGGTCGTTCTTGCTGGTCAGGGTGGACAGCTCTGCGATTTCCTGCTCGTTCAGGATTTTGCCCTCCATGAATGCTGCCTTGATGTTGAATCTCTCGTTCAGCTTCTTGGAGTAATCGCTGATGATACGGAAGGGAGCAATGGGGTCATCATTGCTGGTTGCCAGAGAAGTGCTGCCGTTGAGGACGGAGTCGAGCTCGCTCATTCCGACCTTATCGAGAGCAATTCTGGTAAGGGTGTTCTTGACGACAGTGTAGTTAACCTCTTCCTTACGCATCTCGGTACGAAGTGCGGTGTCTTCTGCTACGGTGATACCCTGGTAGTCAACAAAGATACCTGCGCTTGCTCCGTTGATACGCTCGACGAGTGCTTCTACTATCGCCTGCTTTTCGCTGAGAACTTTTGCGTTCGGCATGTGTGTTTTTTCACCTCCACACTAATGTTCACGCTCATAAGAAAAACCTCTGTATCCGTAGACACAGAGGCAGTAAGCAATCAATAAAATTGATGCTATCCTCGGCAGGATTTATGCCTTGCGGCACCTGCTGTCTTTGGAGCGCTCACATAAAATATCAAATATTTCCTTGCTTGTCAAGGGTTTTTTTAATTTTATCGGCCTATTTCGAGAATTTTTCCGTAAAGGTTATCCGATGCCGAAATTGCGGTCAGCACCGCCGTTTCGATTGCAAGCATAACCGCGGTTTCAACAGACCTTGTCGCGATAAGCGGCATAAGGGGCGGACCGTACACCACGGCAATCATAACGCTGTTTAAGATAAGCGTTACAGCAAGGCAGTTTGCAAGCGCGGCAAAAAAGCATTGCCTGAGCTTCGGGCGCTGCTTATAAAGGAACAGACCGAAGATAACGCCCGTCAGCGCGGCGGTTGCCGTGAAGCCGGGAAAGTATGCGCCCGTCGGGAATAACAGCGCGCCGACAAGGTCACTCAGCGCTGCGCACACGCCTGCCCACGCAGGTCCGTAAAGCATTGCGCACACGCCGATTGCCGCAAAGCCGAGTCCGACCTTCGCAATCAGCACATTCACCGCAAGCAGCCTCGAGAAGATGACATCAAATGCCACGAGCATTGCGATTATTATGATTTTCTTTGTATTTTGCTTCATTGCATCATCACCGAAAATGCGAACAGATTGTTGCATATGTGGAAGAATATGCTCGTCCATATCGAGCCGCTTTTTTCATAAACCCAGCACAGCACAAACGAGGCGGGAATATAGCTCAGAATATAAATGAGATAGCTGAAATCACCCGTTGCGGCAACGTACTGCCAGATATGGTATACGGCGAACAGCAGGATTGATGCCGTGTACGCGAGAATGCGGTTTTTGCGGTACAGCCCGCAGAAGATGCCTCCGCGGAAGATGCACTCCTCAACAACGGGAGCGACGAAAAGCGACAACGCAAGTATGATTCCGCGGTCCTCGTTTATCAGCATGTCGAGCATCTGGTCGTTGGGGCTTGCCTCGGTAACACCGCTCAACGACATCGCATAGCCCGAGAGCATCGCAAGCGCGAAGAATATGAGCCAGCCGAAGAGGAAGGCCTTCACGCAGCCGCCGAAATTATCGAGCAGCGAATCGAAGCCGCGGCGCAGAAATCTGCCGAGCAAAACCGCGGTCAGCGTGATGCTTATGCAGTAGTACAAGGCATTGTACTGCACCGCGCTCATAAGGTCGGGCTTCAGCCGCGAAACGATTTCGACAAGCACGGGAAGCAGCACCGCATGCACCGCAAGCAGAATCATCGCACCCCAGAATTCACTTTTTTTGAGATAATCTCTCATCAGCCTCTCGCTTTCTGCTGAAGCTCGCTGAGCACATTGAGTGCCTCAAGCGGAGTGAGTGAGTTTATATCCATTGCACGCAGGGCGCGTCCGACCTCGTCGGTGCCGACCTGAACAAGACTAATCTGGTCATCGTCCTGCTTCTTTTCAACGGCAAGCTCGCTCTTGCCTGCCTCAAGCTCCTTGAGATAGGTCTTTGCCTTGCTGATTACATTGTCGGGAACGCCTGCGAGCTTTGCGACCTCGATGCCGTAGCTGTCATCAGCCGAGCCGGGCACAATCTTGCGCAGGAACACGAGAGTGCCGCCCTGCTTCTTTGCGCTTATCGAGAAGTTGTGAACGCCGTCGATAACGCCCTCGAGCGCACTCAGCTCGTGATAATGCGTTGCGAACATAGTCTTTGCACCGAGCTTCTTTTTATCCGCGCAGTACTCAAGCACCGCGCGTGCAATTGCCATACCGTCATATGTAGATGTGCCGCGGCCTATCTCATCAAGGATGAGCAGGCTTCTGCCCGTTGCGTAGCGCAGAATGTTTGCCAT
>JAZULF010000158.1:0-1809 GCA_045643645.1 Oscillospiraceae bacterium | reverse complement strand
GCCTCGGGGTCATTGGGATTGTTCTCAACGCTGAGCAGCTCGCTCTCGCCCTCGGGGTAGTTGGTGATCGTAAGCTTGATGGGGCGGAGAACGGCCATTGCGCGCTGTGCGTGCTCGTTGAGGTCATCGCGCAGGCAATGCTCAAGGAATGCATACTCAATGGTGCTGGGAACCTTGTTTACGCCGATGCGCTCACAGAAATTGCGGATAGAGGTGGGAGTGTAGCCACGGCGGCGAAGACCGCACAGAGTCGGCATGCGGGGGTCATCCCAACCGGAAACGATGCCTTCCTCAACAAGTCTTCTCAGCTTGCGCTTGCTGAGCACGGTGTGGTTGATGCCGAGGCGGGCAAACTCAATCTGACGGGGCTTGGAGGGAACGGAAACATTATTGATAACCCAGTTGTAAAGCGGACGGTGGTCCTCGTACTCAAGTGAGCACAGAGAGTGGGTAATACCCTCAAGAGCGTCCTGAATGGGATGAGCAAAGTCGTACATGGGGAAGATGCACCATTTGGTACCCTGTCGTTGATGCTCGATGTAGCGGATGCGGTAGGTGACGGGGTCACGCAAATTGAAGTTGCCGGACTCTAGGTCAATCTTTGCACGCAGAGTGTACTTGCCCTCGGGGAACTCACCGTTCTTCATGCGCTGGAACAGGCCGAGGCTTTCCTCAATAGGTCTGTCACGGTAGGGGCTGATTGCGGGACGGGTTGTATCGCCGCGGTATTCCTTGAACTGCTCGGGAGTCAGCTCACAGACATAAGCAAGACCCTTGTTTATAAGCTCAAGAGCATACTCGTAGGTTTTCTCAAAATAATCGGAGCCGTAGAAGAAGCGGTCACCCCAGTCAAAGCCGAGCCAGTGGATGTCCTCCTGAATGGCATCGACATACTCGGTGTCTTCCTTCGCAGGATTGGTATCGTCCATACGCAGATTGCAAAGACCGCCGTACTTTTCAGCAGTGCCGAAGTCAATGATGAGAGCCTTGCAGTGACCTATGTGCAGATAACCGTTGGGCTCGGGCGGGAAACGGGTGTGAATCTTCATACCCTCACAGCGTCCGCCTTCAGCGAGGTCCTCATCTATAAAATTCTCAATAAAATTTTTGCTTATCTCTTCCATGGTGTTTGCTCCTATAAAAAATATACATAAACGGATTATAAACGATAATTGTAGTAATTACAACAAAAATGTATTATAATAATTGCTATAATGAAGAAAAATGAGGTGAAGATATGGGCGGAAAATATGACATTATAGTTGTTGGCTGCGGTCCTGCAGGTATTTCGGCAGCGCTTACAGCAGTAAATCGCGGCAAAACCGTTGCGGTAATCGGCAATCCGCCGGAGACAAGCAAGCTGCATCTTGCCGAGATGGTAACAAACTATCCTGGTATTACAGGCAGCGGCAGTGAAATCCTCGAAGCTATGCGCAAGCAGCTTTCCGAAAGCACGGCTGAGCTTATAAACGGAAAGGTCTTAAGCGTTATGCCGCTTGGTAATACAATAGGCGTTGCAGTAGGCAACGATTTCTGCGAAGCATCGGCGGTTATACTTGCTATGGGTATCAGCCGCAGACCTCTTTGCGAAGGGGAAACAAAATTCCTCGGCAGAGGTGTTAGCTATTGCGCTACCTGTGACGGAATGCTTTACAGAGGCAAAAATGTTGCCGTACTCGGTGACAGCGAGGAAGCTGAGCGGGATGCTGCATTCCTGCGCGAGATTGGCTGCAATGTAACGCAGTTTTCGGGCAAGGGCAAGATTGAAATACTCGGTGAGATGAAGGCGGATACGCTGATTGTCAACGG
>JAZULF010000157.1:0-2923 GCA_045643645.1 Oscillospiraceae bacterium | reverse complement strand
GATAATCGCAGGTTATTTTGCTTGGTGCTGCGAGATGGCTGATAGGAGGGCGAACAGATGAGTTATTCGTGTATGAACTGCACCGTTCGTGCTGTTGGTTGCCACGGCTCTTGTGAGCGTTACGCAGCGGAAAAGGCTGAACGAGATGCGGCTAAGGCTGCAAGGTCGAAGGAGTATCTGCCCATTGCTGTACTAAGAGCCGGATGCGATAAGCGCAAGAAGGCTTACTCAAAAGCGAAAGTTACGGGAGGTATGGTGTGAAACTATTCCTACTCAGCGTACTGATTGCTCTCAACCTCTGCCCGACGCCAATACCGCCCGAAGTCAACACCGATGGCTTGTGCGAGGTGGAGATTGTCGAGCCGGAAAAGCCAATACGCACTTTAACGATGGTAGCCACGGCGTATTGTGGGTGCTCTCAGTGCTGCGGTAAGTCTGATTGCATCACAGCAAGCGGAACAAGGGCAACCGAGGGCAGAACGATTGCGGCAGACCTTAGCGTTTTCCCGTTTGGTACGAAGCTTCGCATCAACGGGAACACCTACATCGTTGAAGATTGCGGCGGTGGGATTAACGGCAATAGGCTCGACATTTATTTTGAACAGCACTCCGCTGCCTTGCGCTTCGGTGTGCAGACGATAACGGTGGAGGTGATTGAATGAGGTTGGTTGATATATCCCCGTATGAAAAATGCAGAATTGTACTTAATGGCGAGGATAGCGGGTTCCTTGCGAAAGAGCTCCCCACAGCAGACGCTGTTGAGGTTGTCCGGTGCCGTGAGTGCGGATTCTACGGTGAGATACTTGGTCAAAAGATGTGCAAACGACAATTTACTTGTATTCAAATGAATCCAAACGACTTTTGCTCATACGGCGTTCACTCTAATTGGGAGGTTAACAAATGAACATCTTACACAAACTCGGCTTGTACACGAAAGCCGAAATAGACGAGCTAATAGCAAAGACGGCTGCGTTGACCGAAAGCGTTGACGGCGTGATTGAGGAAGCAAAAATAAACAAGGAGTGCTACAAGATAGCAATTCATTTATACAACGCGTCAAACGAGTTTGAACACGCGGTAAAGGTTATCAGCGACTATTGCGACAGAATTGGCAATTGTACCGAGTGTGATTTCGGTAAAAACGAGTGTAGATTTGCACACGAGCCGCCTTGTGATTGGAGGATTGAACGATGAGCGACATTACATACACGCGCATTACCCCTGCCGGCGAAGAAAAATGCAGCCTGCTTGACGGGGATGGGATGACGAGAGAGGAAAAAGACGAAAAAATTGCGGAATATTGCAAAAGCAGAGGTATGTGCCAAGACGCACCAATTTGCCCTCTTGTTGACTGCGGTTGCAACGATGACCGCAGAACAGACCGCAACTATGAAATTCTTGTGAAAGCCGGTCTTATCAAACCGCCCGTCAACTTCGTCAAAGCCAACACCAATGATGCAGTTGAAGGCGAGAGTGATGCAGTTAACAGCGATGCAGTAAACCACCCTAACCACTACACGCAGAACGGTATTGAGTGCATTGCCGCCATCAGAGCGAGTATGACCGCTGACGGCTTTTGCGACTACTGCAAGGGCAACATCATCAAGTACATTTGGCGGTGGCGCGATAAAGGCGGCGCAGAGGATTTGAAGAAAGCAAAGGTTTACCTTGAATGGCTGATTGAGGAGGCTGGGAAATGACCAATACTCTAAAACATCCAGCTAAATACACAGATTGTTTTTTGAATGTTTTTGCAGAAATACTCCAAGGGCGTGAAAATGTTTTAGACCCATTTGCTGGAACCGGTAAAATTGGAGCGATTAAGCAATGTGGATTTAACGGTACGATATATGCCAACGAACTTGAACCTGAATGGTTGGTTAACAACAATTATAATTGCGATGTGTTATCTTTTGAAGACGCTGAATTTCTGAATTATCCCACTGATTATTTTGATGCGATTTGTACAAGTCCAACATATGGCAATCGTATGGCAGACCATTTTAATGCTAAAGATAATAGTAAGCGCATTACATACACTCATTGTTTAGGTCGCCAACTGACTGATGGCAATACAGGAAAGATGCAGTGGGGCGAACAATATCGTACCAAACACATCAAAATATACACACATTTAGCCGAACTGTGCAAAAATAACGCGCTATTTGTTTTAAATGTAAAAAATCATATACGCAATGGTCAAGAAATTGATGTCACACAATTCCATATTGATGCTTTATCACAATGCGGATTTAATTTAGTTGACAAGCGATTTATTGAAACAAGCGGAGCAAGATATGGAGCTAACTTTGACAAGCGCACCAAGGGTGAATATATACTTGTCTTTAAGTTACAGAAGAAAGGAGACACAAATGACCATTGAACTCGCAGTTTTGATTTTCTTTTGCTTATTCGCTGCGCTGATGGCGTGGCTGACTTGGAGGGATTACCGATGACTTACGAAGAAGTGATAAGCAGAATAAAGCCAATTGCGGAGTCGAGCAGAGCTGTTGATGGTGTTGGTTTGTTTGAGCCGAAACCGATAACAATTGCACTTGAAATGGCAATCGAAGCCCTTGAGAAGCAGATACCGAAGAAGCTGAAGTACATTCCCGGTGCTTTTTATAGTTGCCCAACTTGTGGAAACGGGTATGGCAGAAAGACTGAGTTTGTAAATCATTGTTTTAACTGCGGTCAAGCCATCTTATGGGAGGACACCGAATGAGAGATAACAAGATAACCGCACTCTACATAACCTATGTGTGCATCTTCCTGATTACTGTTCTGTTGGGGGTGAGTTTGAAGTGAGTGATTTGATAAGCAAAAAAGCCGTAATGGAAGAACTTTTAGCAATTCAAGATGTTACATATATGTCGACCTGCCTTACCGTTGACGAGTGCAAGGGAAAGCGGTGGATGATTGC
>JAZULF010000156.1:0-5220 GCA_045643645.1 Oscillospiraceae bacterium | reverse complement strand
GAAGAGGGCAGAGCTCACATCGAAGCATATAAGGCTCACATCATTGAGCTTGCAGATAAAATCGACACACTTACATTCTGAGGAGGAAATGAATATGACTATCACTAAGGAAATAAACGGCTCCGAGCTGAACATCGCACTCGAGGGCAGACTCGACACTACCACCGCACCCATGCTCGAGGAAGAACTCAACGCAGCAATCGACGGCATTACCGTTCTTGTTTTCGACTTTGCAAAGCTTGAGTATATCTCCTCTGCAGGTCTGAGAATTCTGCTTGCAATGCAGAAGAAGATGAACAAGCAGGGCAAGATGATTATCCGCAATGTCTGCGAGGACATTATGGAGGTCTTTGAAATCACCGGCTTCGGCGATATCCTCACCATCGAGTAATTCCCGACAGCTCTAAAGGAAGGTTGGCTCAGATATGGAAAAGCCTCATAGCAGAGATTCTCATGTCGGCTCGGGCACCGCAAATGTGCATAAGGGCTCGCAGGTAAATGTCGGCGGTCCCGTCGGCTCACGCCCCGCGGGCGGTGCGCAGCGCGCAGGCTCATCGGGTAATGTTTCCGCAGGCGGCATTCTCGGTCTGCTTGCAATTTTCGCAGCCCTGCCCAAGAAGCTGCGCCGTGTTGTCGTAATCGGCATACTCATCATCGCAGCCGTGCTTATGCTCAACTCCTGCGTGGACTCCGGTCTTTTGGGCAGCGTAACCGGCTCAAGCGGCAGCCTGTTTGATTACAGCGAAAGCAATATCGAGCTTGACTCCTCGACCGCATCCTCGGATACGGGTGCGGCAGTTGACCTCAGTGTTTCCACCGCAGCGCGCGACAAGCGCGTAACGCCCATCGGCAACGGCAGGGATACCGTAACCGTAATGGTCTATATGTGCGGCACCGACCTTGAGTCGAAGTACGGCATGGCAACCGCGGACCTGTCCGAAATGCTCAATGCGAAGATTTCCGACAAGGTCAATGTAATCGTCGAAACGGGCGGCTGCAGCAAGTGGAAAAACAGCGTCATCTCCTCGTCCGTAAATCAGATTTACAAGGTCGAAAGCGGCGATTTGAAGCTTATAAACAACAATGCGGGTACTGCCTCCATGACAGACCCCGACAACCTCACGAGCTTCATAAAATACTGCAAAAATAACTTCCCCGCGGACAGAAATATCCTCATTCTGTGGGACCACGGCGGCGGCTCAATCACGGGCTACGGCTATGACGAGAAGAACAGCCGTTCAGGCTCAATGACGCTGACACAGATTAACTCCGCACTCAAGTCGGCGGATTGCGTTTTCGATTGGATTGGCTATGATGCCTGCCTTATGGCAACGCTTGAAAACGCGCTTGTGTGCAATAACTACGCCGACTATCTCATAGCCTCCGAGGAAACCGAGCCGGGCACAGGCTGGTACTACACCAACTGGCTCAACAAGCTCTCGGCAAACACCTCAATCTCAACTCCCGAGCTTGCAAAGGTCATTCTCGATGACTATGCCCGCGTTTGCAAGTCGCAGACGGCTAACGCAAAAATCACCCTGTCCCTCGTCGACCTTGCCGAAATGCAGGGCACGGTTACGAAGCGCTTTACCAATTTCGCAAGCTCCGTAAACCAGCTTATCTCCAGCAACAACTACACCAAGATTTCCAACGCAAGAGCGGGCGCGCGCCAGTATGCGCAGTCGAGCAAGATAAATCAGGTTGACCTGACCGACCTTGCCCAGCGTATCGGCACAAGCGAGGCAAAGCAGCTTGCCGAGGCAATCAAGAGCTGTGTAAAATACAATGTCAGCACCATCTCCAACAGCTATGGTCTGAGCATCTATTTCCCCTACGAAACCCTCAAGGATGTCAACAGCGCGGTCAATGCCTATGACAAGCTCGGAATGGACTCCGAGTACACCAAGTGCATCCGCAGCTTCGCAAGCCTTGAATACGGCGGACAGATTTCGTCCTCGGCATCACAGCAGGGCTCACTGGGCGGTACGGATATTCTCGGTCAGCTGCTGAATATGTACACGGGCGGCTCATCTCCGCTCGATGTCCTGCTCGGCTCGTCGGGCAGCTCCTCATCGTCAGGTCAGTCGATTGATATAACCGACCTTATCAATCTGCTCAGCTCCTTCAAGGGACGCAGTATGCCCTCGGGCTATGAGTGGGTCAACACCGACCTCATTGCAAATTCCGCACGCAGCATTGCAAACCGCACCATCGATGCAAGCAGAATTACCGCAACGATGAAATACGGCGCACCCGTGCTTTCTCTCACCGAGGAGGAATGGGACCTCATTCAGACCGTTGAGGTCAATGTGTTTGTCGATGACGGCGAGGGTTATATCGACCTCGGCTACGACAATGTCTTTGAGTTTGAAGGCAATGACCTCAAGCTCAGCTACAACAACACCTGGCTTACCCTTGACGGCGAGGTTGTAGCATACTACCTCGAGTCCGACACCGAAAACAGCGACGGCAGCTGGACAACCGTCGGCAGAATTCCCGCACTGCTTAACGGCGAGGCCGTAAACCTCAAGGTCGTGTTTGACAAGACCTCACCCTACGGCAGAGTAACGGGCGCATATCCTCTGTACAATGACGGCGAAACCGATGCCGTTTCAAAGGGCAATATCCCCGTGCAGAAGGGTGACCGCATCAAGCTTCTGTGCGATTACTATGACTACGACGGCAGCTACACCGCAAGCTACCTCCTCGGCAGCAGTATTACCGTCGGCAGCGACGGGCTGACGCTTGAAAATCTGCACCTCGGCGCAGATAACCTTCGAGTAACCTACCGCCTTACCGATATCTACGGAAATCAGTACTGGGTAGAGGTTCCCTGACAAAATTCATTGCCGCACGCCTTGCGCGTGCGGCAATTTTTGTTATCCGTGCAGCCGATTTTTCTTGATATATAACGGCAATTGGGATAAAATCAAGGTATGGCTATAATACACTGAAATATACGGAGGTAAAACTTATGAAAAAGTGGGCTATCATCGTTCCCATCGGCGCAGCTGCAATCGGTGCGGTTGCAATGCTGGCAGGCAAGTCCAAGAATTCCGCAACCAAGGCTGCAAAGCCCGAGGGCAAGAAGGCAGCACCTGTAATCAAGGTTCCCAAGTCCGACACCTACTGCTTCGCATCAGGCTTCAAAGATGCAAAGACCGTTGAGGTCACCCTCACCTACGATGCAGAAAAGTGCAGCTACAACGAAGTATCCGAGGCATTCCTCGTTCCCACCGCAGACACCCACGCAGGCATCATCTACGGCGAGGACTTCGCAATGCAGATTGAGTACGCACCCTTCTACGCAGGCGATGATTTTGCAGCACTTACCAAGGAAGTAACCGAACGCTTCCGCGAGGCAGGCGAGATTACCTGCAACGGCATCACCGGCATCAAGTACTTCAACGGCAAGAACTTCTGCATGGCATTCCCCATCGAGGGCGCAGCAGCAGACTATGTCCTCATCAATGTTGTCAGCATGGGTGACGACACCGAGGAGGAAGCAGCAAAGCTGCCCGAAAACAGCATGGTCAAGGCAATTATGGCATCTTTGTCAATCGTTGCAAAATAAACACATCAAAACACCCCAAACGCAGTGCGTTTGGGGTGTTTTTTACTATATATGGCATTGACAACAAGCTCTGCAGAGGGTATATTTTAATTATTATGTGAGTGATGACTCACGAAAACGGTTAAAACTAAAAAACAGGAGGATATAATGGAAAAGAAGGAAGTATGGCGAGTTGTAAAATTCGCACTGTTTTCCGCAAGCGCAGGAATAATTGAAACTGTTGCAATGATTCTCTGCGAAGAGGTAATCGAAATTCCCTGGCACTATCTGTGCTACACCATCGCCCTTGTACTCAGCGTTCTCTGGAACTTCACCTTCAACAGAAAGTTCACCTTCAAGAGCGCTGAAAATGTTCCCAAGGCAATGCTTATGGTATTCCTGTTCTACATTCCGTTCGCACCCTTCACAATCTGGCTTGAGCATATCCTTGCCGATGTGAACGGCTGGAACGAGTATGTTGTTCTCGCCATCAATAAGGCGCTCAATCTCTCTCTCGAGTATCTCTGGGACAGCAAGGTTGTCTACAGAAACACTATAGATACCAATGATATAGCTATGAAAGAAAAGGAAAAGGAGAAACAATAATGGCTTACAATGGTTTTGCAATTGATGAGTATCTGGATGCCGCAGAGGTTACCAGACAGCTTGACGAACTGAAGAAGAAACCCATCTACTCCGTTCGCCCCGACAAGCTCAAGGAGTACGAGGAAGAATATTTTGAGAAGAAGTGCGCAAAGAGCAAGGAAATGATTACCGAGGCTAAGAACTACATCCCCGGCGGCGTTCAGCACAACCTCGCATTCAATCATCCCTTCCCCATTGTTATCACCAAGGCAGAGGGCAACAAGCTCTATGACATCGACGGCAACTGGTACTACGACCTTCTTCAGGCAGGCGGCCCCACCATCCTCGGCAGCAACGACCCCGTTGTCAAGGAAGCGGTTATCGACCTGCTGAACACCTGCGGTCCTTCCACCGGCCTGTTCCACGAGTACGAATACAAGCTCGCAAAGAAGATTTCCGACTGTGTTCCCTCTGTTGATAAGTTCCGTATGCTCGGCTCCGGCACCGAGGCCTGCATGTGCGCACTGCGCGTTGCACGCCTTAAGACCGGCAAGAAGAATGTCCTGAAGATGGGCGGCGCTTACCACGGCTGGTCCGATCAGATGGCATACGGTATGCGTATCCCCGGCACCAAGGGTCTGCAGAGCCCCGGCGTCCCCAACTTCGTATTCAAGCACACCGACGAGTTCTTCCCCAATGACCTCGAGGACCTCGAGCGCAAGCTGAAGAAGAACGAGCTCAAGGGCGGCACCGCTGCTGTTTACATTGAGCCCATCGGTCCCGAGAGCGGCACCCGTCCCGTTTCCAAGGAATTCGTAAGAGGCTGCCAGGAGCTGGCTCACAAGTACGGCGCACTGTTCGTATGTGACGAGGTCGTTTCCGGCTTCCGTATCGGTCTGAGCGGCGCACAGGGTTACTACGGCGTTGACCCCGACCTCACCATCTTCGGCAAGATTATAGCAGGCGGCTCCCCCGGTGCAGGCGGCATCGGCGGTCACGAGGATTGTATGGCTCACCTCGGCGCAGGTCTCGATGCAGGCGGCAAGAAGGTCACCAAGGCAATGTGCGGCGGCACCATGGCT
>JAZULF010000155.1:0-36855 GCA_045643645.1 Oscillospiraceae bacterium | reverse complement strand
GCCTTTATCTGAGGGAAGCCCATCATAAAGACGGTCATTGCATTCTCGTCGGAAAGCACGCACTTGTCGCTGAATGCAACATCGTTACCCGCACGGCGGTCGCCGCGGAGGGTTTCCTTGATGCACTTTGCAACATCCTTTACAACGAAGTCCATTGCAGTATGGGTGATGCGCAGGGTTTCATCGCGCTGACCCATTGTGAACTTGTCAACAGCATGGGGAACTGCCAGGTAATTGGCCATCCAGCGATAGCGGAACAGACCCTTGATTGCGCCACGGCTCAGGGTAACATCAATAACGATGCCCCAGAGGTAAAGCCATCTGCTGAAATCATACAGAGTGTCCTTCAGGCCACGCCACTCGCGGCGTTTTCTTACCTTGCCGTCATTGAAGAGCTTGCCATATTGGGTTTCACCCTTTTTCTTCTTGGTATTGTATACAACATCAACAGTCTTCATTTTTTGGCACCTCCCTGAATCTTCTTGATCTCAATGCTTTCAACAAATGCCTGTACACGGGTGCGCATCTGACCGATAGAGGACGAAATGTTATAAGGTCTGTTAACAGCGAGTACATTGAAGCCGTAGTCTTCCTCAAGCATGGTAGCGCCGAGCAGCTTTTCGTATGCCCACGGGTCACAGAAGTTGACCTGCTCGTAAATTATGCCGTCTGCCTTGAATTCCTTTGCAAGGTCTGCAACATACTGCTTACGGCCGTAAACCTTGCCCATATTCATATAGCGGGGGCACTGGCTCATATAAACATAATGACGAGCAACCTGAGTGAGTGCATCTTCCTCGTCGTTCAGCTCGATGGGAACTCTGCCCGGGAATGTACCGAAGCAGTAACGATCGCAGCATACGTATGCACCGCATTCCTCGATGAGCTTAATGAGGTTTACATCGTCAATTTCGGAGCCGACAAGTGCAACGCGTGCGCGGTACTTCTTGGTGTCGGGTTCTCTTGCAGCAACTTCCTTTACTGTCTCTTTCAGCTTTGCCTTTATCTGCTGCTTGGGACAGACATATGTAGCAAGTACGAATACCGCATACTCATAAGCGGTGATTCTGGGACACTCTTCCTTGCGGAATTCGCTGAGCTGCTGAACGAGCTCGCAAATCTCATTGTGCTCCTTGACTGCCTTTCTGATTGCCTTGTCGGAAGTGTCAATACCGTACTTCTCTGCCATAGGAGTCAGAATGTGATTCTGGCACTGCAGCTTCATAAGTGCAACACCGTTTTCGTCTGCCTTAAGTGCAATTTCCATATTCTCATAGAAGAAATTGGGCTTGCCATCATCCATGGTATGCAGAAGCTCCATGTTCTCGGCGCAACGGTTAATCATTGTGCAGCCGTCAGGCGCTATAAGACCGTCTGCGAAATTGAAGCCGCCTTCAATTGCACGCTCGAGCAGCGCGCGGCTGGGCTCACAAAGCAGGCTGGTCATGTAGTAGGTTGCAATATCCATTGAACCTGTGTTGGGAGCAAACAGACGAATACCGAATGCATTGCCAACATTAAGCAGGGGCTCAGGTGTATTCTCGCACAGGAATGCGATGCATACCTTGCCCTTTGCCTTTTCCTTGGTAATGAGCTCATTGTTTGCTTCCTGCAGAAGATTTTCAAAGTATTGCAGGTGCTTTAAGTCTCTCATATAAACTCCCCCGTTTCAAAAATTTCAAGCTGATTTTTGCAGGATATAGCTTGTTAACATTTTACCATTGTACACATTACAATTCAAATGGTTTATATAATTTCTACAATTTGTATAGTCTGAATTTTTGTTTTTGTGCAAATATACCAACACAATTTGTACAATTGTACACATACACATATTTATAAAAAAGCAGCGCGCAATATGCGTGCTGCTTTTTGCATTATTCGAGCTTATTATTTGCCGGGAACGGCAAAAATTCCGGACTCAACGAGCTCCTTAAGGCCCTTATGAGACTCATACATTGCGAGAAGTCTGCTCTCAATCACAGTCCACTTGCTCTCAACCTCGGCATCAGCTGCGGCAAGGCGCTTCTGCGCAATCTCCTCTGCCTCACCGATAATCTCATTTGCCTGCTTTTCAACATCAGCAAGCATCTGGTCAGACTTTTCAGTCTGCTTCTTAAGATTTTCGAGGTAGGTGTCCGCAGTAAGCTGAGCAGCTTCATACAAGCCGCAAATCTGAGCAGAAACATCTGCAAGCGAGCCTGAATCGCTGACTATAATCTCATAACTATCGAGCTTTCCCTGAAGCTCATCAACCTTTGCCTTGAGCTTATCAATTTCTTTCTCCTGGTCATGAATAAGCATCATCATTTCGTTCTTGGAAAGATTCATTGAATCGAATTTCATTAGAGTCGCTCCTTACCTGATTTCAAGTTATTCTAACATTTGAATCAACTGATTTCAAGTAAATTATGTACGATTATTGCACAATCAGTTCAAAAAAAGAGAGAGTCAAAAGACTCTCTCTTTAATCATTTTATTTTGCTTTGATTGACACTACGGAGCTATATGCCGAATCCGCATAGGTGCTGCGGCTGGAAACTGCAACTACCTTGTAGTAGTAGGTGGTTCCTGCAGAAGCCGACGAATTGGTATAGGTTGTCTTGGTTGTTGTGTCGTACTTGTAGAAGGTGCCGTTTGCGCTGGTTGCACGGTAGATTACATACTTATCTGCGCCGTCTACAGCAGTCCAGCTGAGCTTCGGATGACCGTTGGAGGTGGTGATGCTTACTACGGGCTTTGCGCAGTCGCAGGTGATGTACTTTACTGCGCTGAATGCGGAGTCTGCATCAGTAGTTGCCGAAGAGATTGCCTTTACCTTGTAGTAGTAGGTGTAGCCTGCTACTGCGGAGGTGTTGGTATAGCTGGTCTTTGTTGTGGTGTAGTACTTGGTGTAGGTACCGTTTGAGCTGGTTGCACGGTAGATTTCGTACTTTGTTGCACCTTCAACAGCTGCCCACTTGAGAGTAGGCTTACCGCTCGAAGCGGAGGTGGAAATGGTTGCGGCAGGTGCTGCGCATGCGCAGGTACGGCTGACAACTTCGCTATATGCGGAGTCTGCATACTGTGACTTTGAGGAAACTGCCTGAACCTTGTAGTAATATGTTGCGCCTACAGTTGTGCCGGTGATGGAAACGCTTGTAGCGGTAGTTGTACCGATTGTGGAATACTGACCGTCCTTGCTGGTTGCACGGAGGACTCTGTACTCCTTAGCGCCGTCTACAGCATTCCAGGTAAGTGTAATCTTGCCGTTGGTGCTGTTATTGCCTGCAGTTACAACAGGTCTTGCACAGTCGCAGGTGATGTAGCAAATCTTGCTGAAGTCGCCGGTTGTACCGTCAGCGCCCATTGCTCTTACCTTGTAGTAGTAGGTGTAGCCTGCTACAGCAGAGGTATTGGTGTAGGTGGTGTTTGCGGTAGTAAAGTACTTGGTATACTCGCCGTCCTTGCTGGTTGCACGGTATACCTGATAGTTTTCTGCGCCCTCTACTGCATCCCAGGTAAGAACTACCTTACCGGAATTGGGGTTGGTGCTGATTTTAACATTGGGTGCCTCGCAGCCGTCGAAATGCTGACCGCATACGGTGCAGTAGTTGTACTCGTTAATTCTGTGCTCTGCTAATTCGCCGTATTCCTCGCCGCACTCAGCACATACTGCTCTCTTTTCGCAGGTTGCAGTGCCGCCGTAATGCTTCTCGAATGCAGCCTTTTCAAAATAGCCATCAGGAATGATAAGGCCGGTGCCTTCAAGCTCGTTCTTGAGGTCTGCGAGAGTTGCACCGCAGCGCTGGCAGCCGAGCCAGTGACCTTCTTCGTTCGAGCAGTGGTCAATGTCGCTCAGGTGGATATTTGCAAAGATATCGTCGATGGAAATGTTACCGATGTTGACGGTAGGCTCACCGTTTATCCAACCGATGATGGAATCCTTAAGGCTGTCGCTGCTTGTGCCGAGACCGGACCAGTTAGATGCCTTGAGCATTGCGCGCAGACCGTCGGAGGTCAGGGAGCTTGTACTGGGGTGCAGGTCATGACCGGTGCAGGGCTCAACGAGCTTTTCGTCGGTTGCTGCAACTGTTGCATTTGCATCCATGTATATATTATTGCACTTGGTGCACTTGTAATAACCCTTTACGCCGTCATCATAGCAGGTCGGTGCTACGGGTTCAATGTACTCGAGCTTGCCCTTGCAGCCGTCGGAGCAGGGGTTGTAGTACTCATGACCCTTGTTGATAATCTGACCGCAGCTGGTGCATACTTCGTCACCGGTATAGCCTGCGCGAAGGATTGAAGGCTCACGGGCGCCGACTATCTCGGTTTCGCCGACATGGTTGTCGGGGTTTACCTTGTGATTATCGTATCCGCAAACAGAGCAGACCTGACCGCTTACGCAGTTAGCCTCGCTGGTGAAAATGTGGCTTGTGCGGTTTGCGAGAGTTGCTTCGTCCAGCTCAGCGTGGCAGAATTTGCATTCATACCAATGCTCTGTGCTGTCATAAGCATAAACTGCTACATTGGAGTTTACGGTTTTGAAAGAAACCAATGCCATGGTATTGTAATGCGGCTGCATTGCAATGACAGTAGAATCCTTGGTGATTTCGGTAGTGAGTTCTGCATCGCTCCAGCACTTGCCGCACTCGCTGCATTCCCAGTACTCGATGTTGCCTGCATGCTTATCGTTGCACTCGGTGCAGGTTGCTTCAACAGCATCGTGATGAACAACTACATTGCTCTTGGGGTCGGTGTGCTTGCAAAGCTTGTCAACCTCGTGACCGCTTTCAATGAACTTGCCGCAATCGGCGCAGTATACATCACCGCTATAACCAGTCTTGGAGATTGTCGGCTCCTTGACATTTCTGAGTTCGGTATTTACATGGTTGTTGGGGTCAAGCTGTCCGTACTGCAGACCGCAAATGCTGCAGGTTGCAGGCTCCTGACAGTTTGCTGCAGTACCGACGGAGTGCTTGGAAAGCTCCTGAGTACCGCAATTCCGGCATTCCTGTGCATGGAATTCATCATCAACGCAAACCCATACATAGTCATGTCCAAGTGCCTTAAGTTCAACATCATCCTTATCGGAGTACTTTGCAGTACCCTCTGCATTTGCAAAATAATTTTTGCAATCGTCGCAATACCAGTACTGTCTATTACCTTCGGTTTCGCAGGTAGGTGCAACGGCGGGGATTTCCTTAAGACCGTTTGCATGGATGCCGGGATTCTTTGCGGTTTCGGTTGCATCCTTATCCTTGTAGCTTGCGGTAAGGTCCTCATTTGAGAAGTAGGTGTTGCAGCCGTCACAGAACCAATACTCAACATGGCCCTTCTTATCGCAGGTACCCTCAACTGCAGGCACATACTCAACATCAACATGGTTGTTGGGGTCCTTATCGCCCTTGAGCTTAACAATAGTAGTAGCTTCCTTACCGTCTGCGTCCTTGAAGAGCTGTCCGCATACGGTGCATTCCCAATACTCCGCAACGCTCTTTTCATCGCAAGTGCCTGCGGTGGGAGCATGGTAAGTAAGGGTATGGGTGGTCAGCTTTGCGAGCTTCTGTGCATCGGGTGTGGTCTTGACCTGGCCGTATGCATCAGCATAGTACTGACCGCAGATATTGCAGATATAATACTCTCTTACGCCTTCTGCTGCGCAGGTGGGTGCAACTGCGGGTACAACGCGCAGATTGGTTGCGGTAGAGTGGTTCTCGCATATGGGTCTTGTGTCAACAGTCAGAGTAGCAGTGTTGCTCAGTGCGAGGTCTTTCGGTACAGATACACTACTGATTATCGAGCCTTTGTCAACCCAATAAACAGCGCATCTAATATTTATAGTCTCCTGTACATTATTCAGCACAAGATACTGACCCTCGCCGAGGTAGCCTTCAAATGTAGTGCCGCTCAACAGCTTGCTAATTGTGTTGATGTCAACATTTACCTTATCAGGATTGTACCATACATACTGAAGAGGCTTCTTCGCCTCGGAGTTAGTTGCAGCAATTGAAAATGTTGCCGTTTCTCCTACTCGTACAGTCAGGCTTGAAGGCTGTGCGGTAATAGTTGTTCCCCCGAGCGCAAATGCACTGGGCATAAGCGAGAAAACCATTACCAGCACGAGTGCCAGACTTAAAATTCGTTTCTTCATAGTGTTCCCCCTTGTAGAAACATATTTTTATACACTGTAATTATACAGTGTTTGCTTACGGTATTCAAGTGTTTTGACCCTCTCACAAGAAAAAGGTCATCATGTCTAATAATCTAAAAAAATTTTTGTTGACATTGCTCTTATTCGATGCTATATTTACTGCATCAAACCGATGATTAAGAGTAGTAGGTTTTTCGGAAACTCACAGAGAGCCGCAGGTGCTGGGAATGCGGCAGCGGAAGAAAGGCTGAATGGACTTATGAGGGCAACCGAAAGCGGCTTGGCCGTTAGTAGTAGTTGACGGGGCGTGCCCGTTATCGACACGGACTGCATGATTGTGCAGGTTGAGCGGATGATTTTATCATCAATTTGGGTGGCACCGCAGAATTTATCTATTCTGTCCCATACTTCGAGAGAAGTATGGGACTTTTTTTATTTTGGAGGCTTTTATGTTTTTACTTACTAAACGATGGCGTGCCTATGGCATAATACAATAATTTCACACTAATACTAAACCGTAAATATTAAGGAGATTTTAACAATGAAAAAACTTATTGTAACAATTCTTGCCATAGCACTTTGCTTTTCCGTATGCGCCTGCGGTGCAGGCTCCTCCCTTCCCGTAATCGGTATTTGCCAGTACGGCGAGCATGCCTCCCTCGACAACTGCCGCGAAGGCTTTATCAAGGGTCTTGAGGATGCAGGTCTTGTTGAGGGTGAGGACTTTGTTCTTGACTATCAGAACGCAAGCTTTGACGACAACATCAACAATCAGATTGCACAGAGCTTTGCCGCAAAAAGCGTTTCCATGATGTGCGCAATCGCAACTCCCTCCGCAGTTGTTTGCTATGCAGCTGCCGAGGAGAAGGATATTCCCGTTATATATACTGCAATCAGCGACCCAGAGAGCGCAAAGCTCGTAGGCGGCAACATCACCGGCACCTCCGACAGACTCCCCGTTGACGCTCAGCTTCAGCTTATCCGCGCAATTCAGCCCGATGCAAAGACAATCGGCATTATCTACACCACAAGCGAATTAAACTCCGTTTCCACCATTGAAGAGTACAAAACCAAGGCTCCCGATTACGGCTTCACCATCGAGGCAATCGGCATCAGCGCTCAGTCCGAGGTTACTCAGGCCGCTGACAATCTCATCAGCAAAAAGGTTGACTGCTTCTGCAATCTTACAGACAACAATGTTGTAGGTGTCCTCTCCTCTGTTCTTGAAAAGACCAACGATGCAGGCATTCCCGTTTACGGCAGCGAGGTTGAGCAGGTTAAGCTCGGCTGCGTCGCTTCAGCAGGCATTGACTATGTTGAGCTTGGCCGTATGACCGGTCTTATGGCAGCAAAGGTACTCAAGGGCGAGGCGAAAGCCTCCGATATGCCCTTTGAGTCCGTTACCGACTTTGCAAACTATGTAAACACCGAAGCACTTAGCCAGTTCGGTCTTTCCGTTCCCGATTCAATTGCTGACAGTGCAATCGAAGCCAAGTAAAATTGGAGAAATAATATGCTCGATATGATTTCAAGCACCTTGACTCAGGGTCTTATCTATGCCCTGCTGTCATACGGTATATACATCACCTACAAAATACTCGATTTTCCCGACCTGACCGTTGACGGCTCATTCCCGCTCGGTGCTGCGGTTACCGCAGTTTTACTTATCCGCGGCTTTAATCCGTATCTTACGCTGATTATTGCTATGGGCGCAGGCGCGCTTGCAGGTCTTGCGACGGGACTTATCCATGTAAGACTCAAGGTCCGCGACCTGCTTGCGGGTATCATCACCATGACCGCGCTGTTTTCAATCAATCTTCAGCTCGGCGGCTCAAACCTTGCAATTGAGCGCGCAATTGACACTATTTTCACCGCAAAGCCCACAATGCTGTTTTTCGGCTCGATGTCGCTTATCTACCGCAAGCTGATTGTGTCTTTCATCATTGCGCTTATCTTCAAGCTTCTGCTTGACCTCTATCTCAGAACAAAAAGCGGTATGCTGCTTCGTGCTGTCGGCGATAACAGCGCTTTGGTTACAAGTCTTGCAAAGGACAACGGCAGGATTAAAATCCTCGGTCTTGTTCTTGCAAATGCGCTCGTTGCGCTTGCAGGCGCAATTGTGTGTCAGGAGCAGCGCAGCTTCTCCGCAACGATGGGTACTGGTCAGATGGTATTCGGTCTTGCAACCGTAATAATCGGCACTACCCTTTTCAGAAGGCTTGATTTCGTCAAGGGCACAACCGCAGTTGTAATCGGCAGCATTATATATAAGGTATGTATTCAGCTTGCAATTGTAGCAGGTCTGCCTGCAAATCTTCTCAAACTCGTAACTGCAGTTCTGTTCCTCATTATTCTTGTTTTCGGCAATATGAAAGGCGGGGTGAAGCAAAATGCTTGAGCTTAAAAACATCACAAAGACCTATAACCCCGGCACCGTTACCGAAATGTGTCTGTTCAGCGATTTCAACCTTTCTGTCAAAGACGGTGAGTTTGTATCCGTAGTAGGCAGTAACGGCAGTGGAAAAACCTCTATGCTCAACATTATCTGCGGTACAATCCCCATTGACAGCGGAGATTGTCTGATTGGCGAAATAAGCATTAATAATCAGAAGGATTTTGTGCGCTACAGAAAAATCGGTCGCGTATATCAGAATCCCTCAATGGGCACCTGCCCCAATATGACCATACTCGAAAATATGTCCCTTGCTGATAACAAGGGCAAGACTTTCGGTCTCGGCAAGGGTGTTTCAAAAAAGCGCATTGAGTTTTACCGTCAGCAGCTTGCAGGTCTCGGCTTAGGACTTGAGGATAAGCTGAATGTCAAAATGGGCTCGCTTTCTGGCGGTCAGCGTCAGGCAGTTGCGCTGCTAATGGCTACTATGACACCGCTCGACTTTCTCATTCTCGATGAGCACACCGCTGCACTTGACCCCCATACGGCGGATGTAATCATGGAGCTTACCGACAAAATCGTGCGGGAGAAAAAGCTCACCGCAATTATGGTTACGCACAATCTGCGCTACGCAGTTGAGTACGGCTCACGCCTTATTATGATGGACAAAGGCAACATTGTGCTTGATATCGAGGGCGAGAAAAAGCAGAACACAAGCGTAGACGATATATTAGGACTCTTTACAAGCATTTCAATAGAATGCGGTAACTGATTTCATATCCCTCCCCTACGGCTCATATACATTGAGTATGTGAGCCAAGAGGAGTGGTGTATGTGCATACAAATATTGAGGAACGCGCCTGCGATTTGGCGGTGTATATTATCGAAAACAAAGCTACCGTCCGCGCAGCAGCAAAGCAGTTCGGAATTTCCAAAAGCACCGTACACAAGGATCTCACAGAGAGATTGAAAACAGTAAATCCCGCCTTATATCATCAGGTGCGGGAGCTGCTTGATATCAACAAGGCCGAGCGGCATATCCGCGGCGGCATGGCAACAAGAAGAAAATACAAGGGTGAATAGCTTGAAAATCCGGCAGGACTTATCCTGCCGGATTAATTATTGTTAAAAGCTGTGAATGATTTTATTATTCGCGGACAAACTACCATCGGTGATATTATGACTAAAAAAATCGGCAGGCAGACACTTAAGCTGACTAATCCGCCAACCATTGCCGCAACAGCAGCGGTTGTCGGGCAAAAAGAGGGCAAGGGTCCTCTGAAGCAATATTTTGACTATATCTCCGAGGACTCTTATTTCGGTGAAAAGACATGGGAAAAGGCTGAAAGCACAATGCTGAAGCACTGCTTTTCTCTCTGCTGCGACAAGGCTGATATTCAAAGCTCCGGGCTTGATTTCATATTCTCGGGTGACCTTCTTAATCAATGCGTTGGCTCAACCTTTGCCCTGAAGGACAGCGGCATCCCCTACTTTGGACTATACGGTGCATGCTCTACTATGGGCGAATCACTGACATTAGGTGCGATGACAATTGACGGCGGCTTTGCAGACACCGTATGCGCGCTTACAAGCTCGCACTTCTGCTCTTCCGAGCGGCAGTACCGCTTCCCTCTTGAATACGGCGGTCTGCGCACTCCAACCGCGCAATGGACCGTCACGGGTGCAGGTGCTGCAATACTGCGCAGCAGCGGTAATGGTCCGTTTATCAGTTATCTAACCCCTGGAAGAATTGTCGATGCGGGAATAATTGATGCAAACAACATGGGCAGCGCAATGGCGCCTGCGGCATATGAAACCTTGAAAGCACACTTTGAGGACACGGGCAGAAATCCCGATTACTACGACCTTATAGTCACCGGTGACCTCGGTGCAATCGGGCATGATACACTCGAGGATTTATTCCGACATGACGGATTAACTCTCGGTGCACATTACACCGACTGCGGTCTGCTTATTTTTGACCTTAAAAAGCAGGATGTTCATGCAGGCGGCTCAGGCTGCGGATGCTCGGCATCTGTGTTTTCATCATATATTATGCAGGGTATTCAGAACGGTCAGTGGAGCAAGGTTCTTTTCGCTCCGACGGGTGCGCTTATGTCCCCGACAAGCTCACAGCAGGGCGACAGCATTCCCGGTGTCTGCCATGCGGTTGCAATTGAAAAAACACTTGAGAATTGAGTGATACTATGGATACATTTATAGAATATCTTAAAGCCTTTGCCGTGGGTGGAGCCTTATGCGCCATTGGTCAGCTGCTGATTGATAAAACAAAGCTGACGCCAGCAAGAATTCTCACCAGTTATGTCGTTATCGGCGTAATACTCGGTGCAGTCGGTCTTTATCAGCCTCTTGCTGATTGGGCAGGCGCAGGTGCGAGTGTGCCGCTGACGGGCTTCGGCAATGCACTTGCTAAGGGCGTTAAAACCGCAGTTGAGTCAAAAGGACTTCTCGGTGCATTCACGGGCGGCTTCACCGCCGCAGCTGCAGGAATATGCGCAGCGGTATTCTTCGGAATCATTGTTGCAATGTTATGTAAACCAAAAGAAAAGAAATGAGTATAAAAAAAGACACAGCCGAAGCTGTGTCTTTTATGTTTAATAAATTACTGCTGTGCAGCTGCGTCCTTACCAGCCTGAAGTGCCTTCATGTTGCCGGGGAGGAACTTTGCCTTGCGCTCGCCGAGCTCAATGCGGATTGCTTCGCTCATGAGGTCGTCTGCAACAACGGGAGCCTTCTGCAGCATTGCACCGAGGATAGCAACGTTAGCGCCCTTGGGGTTGCCAACTTCTTCTGCAATGCGGGTTGCATCGCAGTATACTACCTGGATGTCATCACGCTCTGCCTTGCGGTCGATGAGGGAGCTGTTGATAACCAGAACGCCGCCGGGCTTAACATGGGACTCGAACTTGTCGAGAGAAGGACGGTTCATAGCGACAACAACATCAGCCATGTCAACCAGAGGAGAAGCAACGGGATCGTCATTAACGATAACGGAGCAGTTTGCGGTACCGCCACGCATCTCAGGGCCGTAGGAAGGCAGCCAGGAAACGTGCTTACCGTCGAGCATGCATGCCATTGCAAGGAACTTACCGATCAGGAGCATGCCCTGACCGCCGAAGCCTGCGAATATAAACTCTTTTTTCATATTATTCGGCCTCCTTGTCTTTCTTTACGCCGAGGGGATAGTAAGGAATCATGTTCTCTTCAAGCCACTTCATAGCCTCGATGGGAGAAAGGCCCCAGTTGGTCGGGCAGGTGGACAGAACCTCGATGAGGCAGAAGCCCTTGCCTTCCATCTGATAGGTGAATGCCTTCTTGATGGCCTTCTTGGTCTTGTTGATATTCATGTTGTTGTTTACTGCGCAACGCTCGATGTAGTAGGAGCCGGGGATGGTGGAAAGCATCTCTGCAATGCGGAGAGGTGCGCCGCACCATGCTTCGTCACGACCCTTGGGAGAAGTGGTGGTCTTCTGGCCAACGAGGGTGGTGGGAGCCATCTGGCCGCCGGTCATACCGTAGATTGCGTTGTTTACGAAGATAGTGGTAATCTTCTCTGCACGGTGTGCAGCGTGAACGATTTCAGCAGTACCGATGGATGCGAGGTCGCCGTCGCCCTGGTAGGTGAATACGAGGGTGTCCTTGCCGACAACGCGCTTTGCGCCGGTTGCGCATGCGGGTGCACGACCGTGTGCAGCTTCGTACATGTCGCAGTTAAAGTAATCGTATGCAAATACGGAGCAGCCAACAGGTGCTACGCCGATAACCTTACCTTCTTCGATAACGCCTTCCTTGATGAGCTCATCAATGGACTCTGCTACCAGGCGATGAATGATGCCGTGGTTGCAGCCGGGGCAGTAATGGAAAACTTTGTCAGTAAGGAGCTTAGTCTTTTCAAATACAACTGCCATTTTACATAGCCTCCTTCATGCTCTTGATCTTTGCAACGATCTCGTCGGTGGTGGGCATCTGAGAACCCAGGTGGCCGAAGAAATCAATGGGCTTTGCGCCGTTGATTGCGATCTTAACATCTTCAAGCATCTGGCCTTCGTTCAGCTCTACATCGAGAACTGCCTTAACGCCTTCTGCGTTTGCTGCCTTTGCGATTGCTTCATAGGGGAAGGGCCATACGGTGATGGGGCGAACCAGACCGACATTGATGCCTTCTGCTCTGAGCTCATCGATAGCAGACTTTGCGATACGAGCAACAGTACCGAATGCAGTGATGATAATCTCTGCGCCTTCGCACTTGTACTCTTCCCACATCTGCTCGTTTGCAGTAACTTCCTTGTACATTGCCTGCAGCTCTGCATTGTGAACGGAGAGGGACTCGGTGTCGATGTAAATGGAGTTGATAACGCCGCGCTTTGCAGGATCGTCGCCGGGCTTCCAGCCGGTGCATGCCCAAGGCTTCTTCTCGGGGTCGATCTTGAAATCAACGAAATCGGGCATCTCAACAGGCTCCATCATCTGAGCGATGATGCCGTCTGCGATGAACAGTACGGGAATACGGTACTGCTCTGCCTTGTCGTATGCGAACATCATGATGTCAACTGCTTCCTGAACGGATGCAGGTGCGTAGGTCAGCAGGTGGTAGTCACCGTTGCCGCCGCCCTTGACAGCCTGGAAGTAGTCACCCTGGGATGCCTGAATGTTGCCGACGCCGGGGCCGCCGCGCATAACATTGAGGATAACACAGGGAAGCTTTGCGCCTGCGCAGTAGGAGATACCTTCCTGCTTCAGGGAGATGCCGGGGCTGGAGGAAGAAGTGATGCAACGAGCACCGGTACCAGCTGCACCGTAAATCATGTTGATTGCTGCAACTTCGGACTCAGCCTGCAGGAAGCAGCCGTTGACCTCGGGGTCAAACATACGTGCGGACATATACTCAGGGATCTCAGTCTGCGGGGTAATGGGATAGCCGAAGAAATAACGAGCGCCGGCTCTGATGGCTGCCTCAGCAATAGCTTCGCTACCCTTCATAAGAGTTTTGGCCATTTTTATTTTTCCTCCTTAGTCCTTCTCGATGCGGATTACCACGTCGGGGCAAGTGCGTGCGCAGGATGCGCAGCCGATGCACTCTTCAGGTTTTACAACCTCTGCCGGGTGATAGCCTTTTGCGTTGATTTTTGCCTTGGAAAGTTCAATGATGCCCTTGGGGCAGGCTCTTGCACAGAGACCGCAGCCCTTGCACAGGTTCTCATTGATGGTTACCTTTACCATTTTGCTACCTCTTTTCTTTATTTTTGCTTTTTTTAAGCTATTAAAAACCGCTAACGCGGGGTATGCGCTGAATTAATGCTGGAAATTCTTCATGGGGTCGACGGTGTTCAGACCGTACTTGATGTAGGAATCCCAGTCACGATGCATGTACATATCAATGTAAATCGGAGTGCCGATGTACTTGGGGTCATGACCTTCTGCGAGGAACTTATCAAGGAATTCCTTCTTGCCGGTGGTGTATGCTACGGGGATTCCAGTTCTATCGGAAACCTCCTTGAGCATCTCGTAGCCGTCACGAAGCTCCTCCTCGCTTGTTTCGGTTGCGAGGTTAGTGTTGTTAATCATACCGGTAATCTTAAGGCGGGAATGAGCCTGCATGCCCTCCTGAAGTCTGATGAGCTTCTCAACAGTACCGGAAAGGGGTCTGCGGATATTGACAACATTGAGTACTTCGAGTGCGCCTTCCTCAAGGTCTTCAAAGTCTCTGTTGTATCTGCCGAGTGCGGTTGCACCGACATCGTCACCGCCGACATCGAAAATAACGGTGTCCCAATCAAGAACGAAAGCGGAGGCTACCTCTGCGGGAAGTGAAAGAGTTTCGATACCGGAGCAGGCGTAGTTCGGAGAAACAAGTCTTATCTCCTTCTGTTCAACCATCTTGCCGCGCTCAGTAAGGCGGAAGTAAGTGTTGACCATATCAAGGTCGATAAGCTCGGTCTTCTCTCCTCTTGCAGCTGCCTGCATTGCAAAGTTAAGAGCAAGCTCACTCTTGCCGCTGCCGTAGTTACCTATAAGGACTTTTACTTTCTTCATTGGACATGCCCCTTCTATCCCAGTATATATTCACACTGAAACATGTATATATTAACATCATGCATTTTTTCCGTCAACAAGATAAGCCGATAATTAAATATTAAACACGCTCAAAAATCGACAAAAATATCAGCATTTTTTTGTATACTTAGTCAATCACTATATTTTTCGCCGTCTTTTGCATCTAAATCAGAGCACTATTTCGTGCCATACTTGAATTTATGCATTTTAGCAGGCAAAACAAGGATATATATGCAATAAAAAGCACTCCGCCAAAATAATAGGCTGAGTGCTTTTCTGGTGGAGAATGGCGGACTCGAACCGCCGACCTCTCGCGTGTGAGGCGAGCGCTCTAACCAGCTGAGCTAATTCTCCGAAGCTCGTTTATTATAGCACCGGCAAATAAGGTTTTCAAGTATATTTTGACAGCAAAAAGAGGCGGATTAATCCGCCTCTTTGTTGTTATATCTTACTTGATGGAGAAGAATGCATCCTTGCCGGGATACTGTGCTGCGTCAAACAGCTCTTCCTCGATGCGAAGAAGCTGGTTGTACTTGCAGACACGGTCGGTGCGGCTGGGTGCGCCGGTCTTAATCTGACCTGCGTTTACGCCGACGGAGATATCTGCAATGGTTGTATCCTCGGTCTCGCCGGAGCGGTGGGAAACAACTGCTGTCCAGCCTGCGCGGTGTGCCATCTGGATTGCGTCGAGGGTTTCGGTAAGGGTACCAATCTGGTTGAGCTTGATGAGAACGGAGTTTGCTGCGCCGAGCTCAATGCCCTTCTTGATGCGCTCTGTGTTGGTAACAAACAGGTCATCGCCGACAATCTGAATCTTGCTGCCGAGGGTCTTGGTCATGAGCTGCCAGCCCTCCCAGTCGTTCTCGCCCATGCCGTCTTCGATGGAGATGATGGGGTACTTGTCAACAAAGTCAGCCCACATTGCGACCATCTGCTCGCTGGTCATAACGGTACCGCGCTTGGGAAGATGGTAGCACTTATCCTCTTCGTTGTACCAGTCGGAAACTGCGCCGTCGATAGCAATCATGAAGTCCTCAACGGGCTTGTAGCCTGCCTTTTCAATAGCTGCAACGAGTGCCTTGAGTGCGTCCTCGTCAGAGTCGAGGTTGGGTGCATAGCCGCCCTCATCGCCGACACCGGATGCGGGAACTACCTTCTTGAGGTTATGGAAAACCTCTGCGCACATACGCAGAGCTTCCTTCCAGCTCTTTGCGCCTACGGGCATAATCATGAATTCCTGAATGTCAACATTGGAGCCTGTTGCATGTGCGCCGCCGTTGAGAACATTCATCATGGGGCAAGGCAGAGTCTTTGCGTTAACGCCGCCGATGTAGTTGTACAGGCTCTGGCCGGTAACCTGTGCTGCTGCGCGTGCGCATGCAAGAGATACACCGAGGATTGCGTTTGCACCGAGGCGGGTCTTGTTGGGGGTGCCGTCAATCTCGATAAGCATCTTGTCGATGCCGGTCTGGTCAAGAACATTGAGTCCTACCATTGCCTCTGCGATTTCGCCGTTTACATTCTCAACAGCCTTGGTAACCCCCTTGCCGAGGTAGCGGCTCTTGTCACCGTCGCGGAGCTCACATGCCTCGTACATACCGGTGGATGCGCCGGAGGGAACTGCTGCGCGGCCTACGGTGCCGTCATCGAGAGTTACCTCTACCTCTACGGTAGGATTGCCGCGGGAGTCAAGAATTTCTCTTGCCATTACATCAACAATTTCAAAATACTGCTTCATGCTTGTATCTCCTTTTCAATTATTTAATCAAGCTCATGCCGCCCATTTCCGACGGCTTTTCAATACCCATTATGTCAAGAACAGTGGGTGCAATATCGGCAAGCCTGCCGCCTGCCTTAAGCTGCACTCCCGCCTTGCACACTGCAAAGGGTACGGGATTTGTGGTGTGTGCCGTATTTACCTTGCCGTCAGCAAGCATACAATCTGCATTGCCGTGGTCGGCGGTAATCAGCAGCACTGTGTCGGACTGTGCCTGCACAGCATCATACACCATACCCATGCATGCGTCAACGGTTTCAACTGCTTTTACTGCAGCATCCATAACGCCGGTGTGTCCGACCATGTCGCAGTTTGCAAAATTGCAGATAACGAGCTCATACTTGCCGCTGTTTATTGCCTCTGCGCATTTGTAGGCAACTGCCTTTGCGCTCATTTCGGGGATAAGGTCGTATGTGGGAAACTCCTTCGGAGACGGCACAAGACATCTGTCCTCGCCCTCGCAGGCTTTTTCAACGCCGCCGTTGAAGAAGAAGGTTACATGTGCGTATTTTTCGGTTTCCGCAACGCGGAACTGCTTGCAGCCCTTTGCGCTTACTATATCGCCGAGGGTATTCACAATCTCCTCGGGAGGATAAGCGATGGGGATATCGAGCGCTTCATCGTACTGCGCGGTGCAGACATAGTTGAGCGGATAAACCGTCTTTTTGCGCTCAAAGCCGTCAAAATTGGCAAGATTGAGTGCCCATGTCATTTCTCTTGCGCGGTCGGGGCGGAAGTTCATAAATACTACGCTGTCGCCCTCGTTAACGGTGCCTTCTTTGCAGCAGATAATCGGCTTTACAAACTCATCGGTAATACCATTTGCGTAGCTTGCCTCAACTGCCTTCACGGGGTCTGACTCAAAAACGCCCTCGCCGCAGACGATTGCATTGTAGCCTTCCTCTACCCTTTCCCAGCGCTTGTCGCGGTCCATTCCGTAGAATCGGCCCTGAATGCTTGCGATTTTTGCATTTCCGAGCTGTGCGCACTTATCATTCAGCTGCTTTACATATCCCGCTCCGCTTCCGGGAGGTACATCGCGTCCGTCGAGGAAGCAGTGGACATATACTTTATCGAGTCCGCGCATTTTTGCCATATCGAGCATTGCAAAAATGTGCTTTATGTGGCTGTGGACACCGCCGTCGGACAGAAGTCCCAAAACATGCAGTGCCTTGCCGTTTGCCTTGGCTTCGTCAATTGCCTTAATATACTCGGCATTTTCAAAGAAGCTGCCGTCATCAATTGCCTTTGTAATTCTGGGGAGAATCTGGAACACAACACGGCCTGCGCCGATATTGGTATGACCGACCTCGGAGTTACCCATCTGTCCCTCGGGCAGACCTACATCCATTCCAGATGCAGAAAGCTCAGTATATGCGTTCTCAGCAAAAATCTTATCGAGATTCGGGGTTTTGGCAAGGCTTATTGCGTTGCTGTCGGTTTCGGGTGCAATGCCGAAGCCGTCCATTATTATCAGTACGGCTTTACTCATTTGCCATACCGGTTGCAGCAATGATTGTTGCAAAATCAACGGGCTTGAGGGATGCGCCGCCGATAAGGCCGCCGTCGATATCAGGCTGCTTGAGAAGCTCTGCTGCGTTCTTTGCGTTCATGCTGCCGCCGTAGAGAATGCTGATTGCTCTTGCGGGGCGTGCGCCGTACATCTCTCTGATGATTGCGCGGATTTCGCAGCAGACCTCTTCTGCCTGCTCTGCGGTTGCGGTCTTGCCTGTGCCGATTGCCCAGATGGGCTCGTATGCGATGATGCACTTGCGGAGCATGCTTGCATCGACATCTGCAAGTGCTGCACGAATCTGATAATTGATGTGTGCCATGGTAAGATTCATCTCACGCTGCTCAAGGCTCTCGCCTACGCAGATAATGGGGCTGATGCCCTTTTCAAGAAGCTTCTTAACCTTTGCGTTTACCTGAAGGTCGCTCTCCTGATAATAAGCTCTGCGCTCGGAGTGGCCGACAATGCAGTACTTGACATTGATATCAGCAAGCTGAGCTGCGGAGATATCTCCGGTATATGCACCCTTATCATGCTCGGAAACATTCTGTGCGCCGCAGGAAACCTTTGCTTCCTTGCCGCACTTGAGCATGGTGGGGATATTGACTGCGGGTACACAGAGAATGGTATCGCAGGTCTTATTCTCGGGGAGGTTTGCCTTAAGCTCTTCAATGAAGGGCTTGATGTCGCTTGCCAGCATATTCATCTTCCAGTTGCCGGCGATTATTGCTTTTCTGTACTTTGTGTTCATAACAATTCCTCCGTATTTATTACTTATCAAGCAGGCATGCTACGCCGGGAAGCTCAAGTCCCTCAAGGAACTCAAGTGATGCGCCGCCGCCGGTTGAAATATGAGTCATCTTGTCTGCAAAGCCGAGCTTTTCAACTGCAGCTGCGGAGTCACCGCCGCCTACGATGGTGATTGCGCCGGACTCTGCCATTGCCTTTGCCATTGCCTTGGTGCCGGTTGCGAATGCATCAAATTCAAATACACCCATAGGTCCGTTCCATACTACGGTTTCTGCGTTCTTGATTGCATTGGAGAACAGCTCAACGGTCTTGGGACCGATGTCCATACCCATCCAGCCTTCGGGCATTTCCTTGATATCGACTACCTTGAAGTCGCAGTCTGCCTTGAATTCATTGCCGATTGCGGTATCGATAGGCAGGAGCAGGTCAACGCCGTTTGCCTTTGCCTTTTCAATCATCTCAAGTGCGTAGTCGAGCTTATCTGCCTCAAGCAGGGAGTTGCCGATTTCATAGCCCATTGCCTTGACGAAGGTGTAAGCCATACCGCCGCCGATGATGATGCTGTCTGCCTTTTCAAGCAGGTTGTTGATAACACCGATTTTGTCGGAAACCTTTGCACCGCCGAGAACTGCAACGAAGGGGCGCTTGGGGTCATCGAGTGCCTTGCCCATTACGGACAGCTCCTTCTCAACGAGAAGACCTGCGTATGCGGGAAGGTATGCTGCAACACCTGCGGTGGATGCGTGTGCACGGTGAACGGTGCCGAATGCATCGGAAACATACAGCTCTGCCATATCTGCAAGTGCCTTTGCAAAGTCAGCGCCGTTTTTCTCCTCACGGATATCAAAGCGCAGGTTCTCAAGAAGCATAATCTCGCCGGGCTTGAGTGCTGCTGCCTTTGCCTGTGCGTCCTCGCCGATAATGTCGTTTGCGAAGATTACTTCCTTGCCGAGAAGCTCGGAAAGGCGCTCTGCAACGGGTGCGAGGGTGAGCTTGGTCTTCCATTCGCCCTTGGGCTTGCCGAGGTGTGAACATGCTATTACAGCTGCTCCGTTATCGAGCAGATATTTGATTGTGGGTATTGCAGCAACAATGCGCTTGTCGCTGGTGATTTTGCCTGTTTCCTTGTCCTGAGGGACATTGAAGTCGCAGCGCAGGAGTACCTTTTTGCCGCATACGGCAGCGTCGAGAACACTCATCTTGTTATAATTCATATTGTCTCCCTTCTGTCGGGTAACCGACCTCTGATATAATTACAGCCTTATGGCTGATGATATACTTCTTACTCTGCCATTGAACCCTCGCCCGTAAGTCCGGGGAAGCCCTGCTGGCGAAGCGCCTCATAAGCAAGAATTGCCGCTGAGTTTGACAAGTTGAGGCTTCTTGCCTCATTTCGCATCGGAATTCTTATGCATCTGTCGCGGTACTTTTCTCTAAGCCACTCAGGCAGACCCGCGGTTTCCTTACCGAACATAATTGTAACATCATCGGTTGTGAAATCCGCCTCGGAATATGCCATAGGCGCTTTTGTAGTTGCAAGCCAGAGATTTTCATCTCCGTTTTTTTCAAAGTATTCGTCTATGTTTTCATATACGCTGATATCCACCAACCACCAGTAGTCAAGTCCCGAGCGTTTGACGGCTTTATCGGAAATATCAAAGCCGAGGGGCTTGATTAAATGCAGCCTCGCGCCCGTTACAGCGCAGGTCCTTGCAATCGCACCTGTATTGTGCGGAATTTCAGGCTCAAGCAAAACAATATTCAGCATTTATCTTTTCCCAATTCGTGTAAAATAATTACTCATTTACTATTACTTGATAATATTTTATCACATTTTTCAAAAAAATGACTAACTTTTTTGCGTTTTTTTATATTTGTTGCATAATCTACAATTTTTGATTATAATTGATGCCGTAAACCGTATTACAACCGACAAACTGCATATGTAGCAAGAGGCAAATTATGATATGTAATGACTGTCCGCGTCATTGCGGAGCAGATAGAAGCGAATATACCCACGGCGGAGTGTGTCTGTCCCCTCGCCTGCCGAGAATTGCACGTGCTGCAGCGCACTTCGGAGAGGAGCCGTGTATAAGCGGCACAAAAGGCTCAGGCACTGTTTTTTTCTCCGGCTGCAACCTGCGCTGCGTGTTCTGTCAGAACCACGAAATCAGCCGCGGAAAAGTCGGAAAAACTGTAAGCGTTGAAAGACTTGCGGATATCTTTCTTGAGCTTCAGGACTCCGGGGTTCATAACATAAATCTTGTTACCGGCTCGCACTATGTGCCTGAAATAGCCGATGCGCTGACTCGTGCAAGGCCCAGCATCCCCGTTGTGTGGAACAGCTCAGGCTATGACAGTGTTGAAATGCTCCGCCGACTTGAGGGTCTTGTGCAGATATATATGCCCGATATGAAGTATATGTCAGGCGATACCGCAAAGCGCTATTCAGCAGCGCCCGATTATCCCGAGGTTGCTCAGGCTTCAATCAGAGAGATGTATCGTCAGGTCGGCAGCTTCGTGCTTGATGATGAGGATATGCTGAAAAGCGGTGTTCTTATAAGGCATCTTATTTTGCCCGATAATGAGCGCAACTCCCGCGAGGTTATCGATTTTGTTGCCGATAATTTCCCCGGTGATATGGTGCTGTTTTCGCTTATGTGCCAGTTTACGCCGATGCCGAACACCGAGCGCTTTCCCGAGCTTCAACACCGCGTAAGCGCGGAGCTTAACGACAGACTGTGCGAGTATATGGCTGAGCGCGGCATTGAATACGGCTTCTGGCAGGAGCCCGACTCGGCAACCGATGAGATGATACCCGATTTTGATTTAACAGGAATATAATTACGGAGGAACACTATGGATTACAACGAAATTCTGGCCTCGGCAAAGACTATGGTAGGCCCTTACTGCAAGGCATGCCCCGTTTGCAACGGACGCGCATGCGGCAACAGTATGCCCGGTCCCGGCTGCAAGACTCCCGGCAACGGTGCCGCACGCAATTATGACAAATGGCAGGAGATATTCGTGAATATGGATACTCTTTGCCCCGGCGGTAAGCTCGACACCTCGTTTGAGCTGTTCGGTAAGACCTTCTCCGCTCCCGTATTTATAGCTCCTCTCGGTGCGGTAAACATGCATTACGGCGATATGCACCCCGACATTACTTACAACCGCATTCTCATTCCCGCCGCCGCAAATTACGGCGTGTGCGCACTTACAGGTGACGGCGTTGACCCCGAGGTTATGAAAAATGCCGCTAAGGATATGGCAGAAATCGGCGGTATGGGTATTCCTACAATCAAGCCCTGGGACAAGGCTTTTGTTTGCAAGAAGCTGGACCTTCTCAATGAGCTTGGCATTTTTGCCGTAGCTATGGACATTGACGGTGCTGGTCTTCCCTTCCTCAAGACTATGGACTTAAACGGGCCTACCGCTGCAGATAATATGAATTCAAAGTCCGTTGAGGAAATGCGCGAGCTTATTGAATATGCTAATATGCCGTTCATCATCAAGGGTATTATGACTCCTAATGCAGCGCTCAAGGCTGTTGAAGCAGGTGCTGATGCAATCGTTGTTTCAAATCACGGCGGCAGAGTTCAGGGCAACACCCCTGCAACCGCCGAGGTACTTCCCGCAATTGCCGATGCAGTCAAGGGCAAGGTAAAGATTTTCGTCGACGGCGGTGTTCGCTCGGGCGTTGATGTTTTCAAGGCAATTGCTTTGGGTGCTGATGCAGTGCTCATGGGCCGTCCCGTTGTTCCCTTTATCTATGCCGCAGGCGAGGAAGGCTTCAAGGTCTATATGGACAGAATAGTCAGCGAGCTTCGTGACACGATGGCAATGTGCGGCGCACATACACTCAAGGACATCACCCGCGATAAAATCTGGATTGCAAAATGAATTAAACAGTAAAAAGCAGGACATACAACAGTATGTCCTGCTTTTTTAATTATCATAGCTTTTTGACGGTAAACAGTGCCGAGCCGAAATCGCCGAGCATATGCAGCTTTTCGTTGTAGCCCGTGCCCATAAACTGATTATTCAGCTTTACGCCTGCCATAAGGCTTGCGCCGTCTGCCTCATATTCCTCGCAGCCGTCGGGCATTGCGTACAGCTTGTTTGCCGTGCGCAGAATAAATCCGTCGGGGTCAAGCTCAATAGGCATAACATGCTTTACAAGCCCGCCGAGGCGCTTAATGAATATGCGCTGCGGCTTGCATTTGAGCTTATAGCGCGCAGATTTATCGAGTGCCTTTATCGGCAGCTCGTCAAGGCCCTCGGACGCGGTGCAGAGCTTCTGAAAATGACCGCAGATGCTCTCCGAGCCGTCCTTTGCCTCAATCTGCCAATGCACCTTGTTGTCCTTGCGCTCGTTAAAGCGGTAAAAGTTGCCGTATTGCAGAGTCTTGCGGTGCTTTTTGTAAAACTCAATCTGCTCTTTAATTTCTTTGAGCTCGACATGAGTCATATATTTAAGCTCAAGCTCATAGCCGAGGACACCGAAGGCCGCAACATTGAACCTTGTCGACAGCGGTGTTTCGCGCAGAGTCTGCTGATGCGGTGCGGCTGAAACATGAGCGCCCATGGTTGACTGCGGATACAGATAGCTAAGCCCGCTCTGAATATCAAGGCGCTCGATGGGGTCTGTATCGTCAGATGACCACACCTGCGGCGAATAGCAGAGCATACCGAGGTCAAAGCGGTTGCCGCCCGATGAGCAGCTTTCAAACAGAATGTGCGGACGCGGATTGAAAATTCTGCCGAGTATCTCATACAGTCCGAGAATATATCGGTGGTAAAACTCGCCCTGATTTTCAAGCTCGGGAGAATACGCATCGGACATATGGCGGTTCATATCCCCCTTGACATAGCTTATCTTTGCCGAGTCAAGAATTCCGCCGACGGAGTCTACTATGTAATCTCTTACCTCTTTGCGTGTAAGGTCAAGCAGCAACTGATTGCGTCCGAAGCAGGGCTCACCTATGGGCGGCTTTATCGCCCAGTCGGGATGCTCGCGGTAGAGCTGCGAGTCGATATTCACACTCTCAGGCTCAAACCACAGTCCGAACTTCATTCCGATGCTCTCAATACGCTGTGCAAAATCTCCGAGGCCGCCCGGCAGCTTCCTCAGATTAACATCGTAGTCACCCAGCCCTGCCGTATCGGAATTGCGGTCACCGAACCAACCGTCGTCAAGGACGAAAAGCTCCACGCCCAAGCTTTTTGCTTTGCGTGCCAGTTTCAGAAGCTTTCCGCGGGTGAACTTAAAAAAACAGGCTTCCCAATCATTAATAAGCACGGGGCGCTCGATATTTTTCCAATCGCCGCGTACTATGTTGTTGTTGATAAAATCGTGGAAATTACGGCTTAATCCGTTGAAGCCCTTATCCGAGAAGGTCATAATAGCCTCAGGTGCTTCAAAGCATTCGCCGTCATGCAGTGTCCAATCAAAGCAATGCGGATTAATACCAAGCTGTATGCGCACAAGGTCGTGGTTTGATTTTTCAACCGCGCCGAAGTGATTTCCGCTGTAAACGAGATTGAAGCCCCATGCCCTGCCGTAGTCCTCGCAGGTATGCTTTTCGGAAAGCAGGAAGCCGGGATTATGGCGGTTTGAGGATGCGCCCGTTGTTGAGGAATTTACATACATTCCGTATTCGACGGGGCGTATATGACGGTGGGTTTCCTTAATCCAACCGCCGTCAAAGGTGTGCATCAAAAAGCCGCGGTCAGCCATATCCAGCGACATACTCATAATTCTGCGCAGGGATAAATCAGCGCCGCAGTTATTCCTAACTACGCAGCGGCGCGCAATGACATTGGATTTTGCAAACACTGTGTAATAAAGCTCAAGGCTAAGCTCGTGCGTTTTCTCGCGCATGGTGATAATCAGCGTTTCAGCCTCGTTTTCATCATCATATGCGTTGGGCAGACTGTGCATGGGCACGCAGCCTTTTACTATTTTGTGGCTTTCATAGACAAAATCGCTTGCGAAGCTGCCGTCGGGAAGCTTTGCCTCAATGGGTGTCTGTCTGAAATCTCCGCGGCCTACGCCCGACCACTCAAGACACAGATTATCAAGGCAGTAGTTATTGTCCGACTTGTCGTACATTACGCTGCTGCCAAGCTGAATATCGTGCTTTACCGCTAAATGCTCAACATCTCCTGCGGGCAGAAGCTCACCGAAGTGGATATGCTCAAGATGTCCGAACTTTGCAATTCTGAATATGTAGCTTGCGGCATCGGTGCGAAGTGAAAATACTCCGCCTTCAAATGAAATACTCATTGCCTCACCTCAGCATCAGCATAGCATACTGTGCCATATCTTACAAGTCGGAATCCTCGTGAGTCTTTGCATCTGCAGCATTTTTGCTCCGCACGGACGCTCCGTGAAAATGCGTAATGAGAAATGACGCAATAAGTCCGCACACAATGGGAGTCAGCACAGCCGCAAGCACCGCATAACCGTTCATAATTCTGCACCTCGATAATTGTTATACTTTGATTGTACCCTGCTGCGCATCTAAAAATCCGCAAAAGCATTGCCATATATATGTAAGCGTGATAAAATGAAGTTTATTCTGAAATCGAGGTATTAAGCATGATTACAGTCAATGACCTTTCAATAAATTTTGCGGGAAATATTCTGTTCTCCCGCGTTGACCTGCAGTTCACCGCAGGCAACTGCAACGGCATTATCGGTGCAATCGGCGCAGGTAAAACTACCTTTATAAAAATTCTCTCCGGCGAGCTTGAGCCTTCAACAGGCACAGTTAATATCGCCCCCAAAAAGCGTATGTCCGTTCTGAAGCAGAATCAGAACATGTATGACGAATACACCGTTATGGACACCGTTATTATGGGTAATCAGCGCCTTTACGATTGCGGCAAGGAAAAGGACGCAATCTACGATAAGCCCGATTTTTCCGATGAGGACGGTCTGAGAGCCGCAGTTCTCGAGGAGGAGTTTGCAGAGCTCGGCGGTTGGGAGGCTGAATCCGACGCAAGCCGCATTCTGCAGGGTCTCGGCGTATCCCCCGCCTTCCACGAAACCCTTATGAGCGATATGGACCCGAGAATGAAGGCCAAGGTACTGCTTGCGCAGGCACTGTTTGGCGCACCCGACATCATTCTGCTTGACGAGCCTACCAACAACCTCGACCTTGCAAGCGTTGTATGGCTTGAGGACTTCCTTATGGATTACGAGGGCACTGTGCTCGTCGTATCCCATGACCGCTACTTCCTCAACAATGTCTGCACCCACATTGTCGATATCGACTACGGCAAGATTAAGATGTATGTCGGCAACTACGATTTCTGGTACGAGTCCAGCCAGCTTATGCAGAAGCTCATCAAGGACCAGAACAAAAAGGCTGAGCAGAAGATTGCCGAGCTGCAGAACTTCATTGCCCGCTTCTCCGCAAACAAATCAAAGTCCCGTCAGGCAACAAGCCGCAGAAAGCTTTTGGACAAGCTCACAGTTGAGGAGCTTCCCGCCTCGGGCCGCCGCTATCCGTGGGTAGGCTTCAAGGCCGACCGCGAGCCCGGCAAGGACAGACTGTTTGTTACCGAGGTCAGCAAGACCGTTGACGGCGTCAAGCTTCTCAATAACATCAGCTTCATTGTCGGCAAGGAGGACAAAATTGCAATCATCGGCAAGAACGAGCTTGCAGTTACAATGCTGTTCAAAATCCTCATGGGCGAAGAGGAACCCGATAGCGGCTCTGTAAAGTGGGGCGCATCCACAACCCAGGCGTACTTCCCCAAGGACCACAACAGCTATTTTGAAAACTGCGACTATGACCTCATGGATTGGATTCGCCAGTTCTCCGAGGACAAGCGCGAAAGCTATCTGCGCACCTTCCTCGGCAGAATGCTCTTCTCGGGTGACGATGTCTACAAGCCCGTCAAGGTACTCTCCGGCGGTGAGAAGGTACGCTGCATGATTAGTAAGATGATGCTCTCGGGCGCAAATGTGCTTGTATTTGACCAGCCTACAAACCACCTTGACCTTGAAAGCATTGCCGCACTGAACAATGGCATGGAAGCCTTCAAGCATAACATCATCTTCTCAAGCCATGACCATCAGCTGACACAGACCGTTGCTAACCGCATAATCGAGATTACCGATGACGGTATCATTGACCGCGTATGCACCTTCGATGAGTACATGAATCTCACGGGCATGGAGCTTGAAACAAGATAATTAAAAGCAAAAACAGCCAACCGAAAGGTTGGCTGTTTTTTTATTCTTATTGTAGTCCTAATACTGAGATAAGAAGCGGCATTGTGATTACACAAAGCAGCGTGCAGAGGAAAATTGCCTCCGAGGATTCGACTCCGTCGCGGCCGTACTGCATTCCGAGTATTGAGCAGATGACAGCTGAGGGGCAAGCCGAAAGTATAATGATTACGCCGAGCATTACGGGGTCTGCAATGAAGAAATGCAGAACAAACCATACAATAAGCGGGCAGGCAATCAATCTCAAAAAGCAGATGCCGTAAAGTCTGGGTCTTATAAACGCTTCCTTAATGGGAACATTACCGAGAGACAAGCCGATACACATCATTGAAAGCGGAACAGTTGCCGCCGCTATCGTATCTGCCGTGTCATCGATTATCGCGGGAATGGGAATCTTAAACGCAAATATTGCCGCTGCAATAAGCGTTGCAACGAGTGGTGCGGTAATTACATTCTTGAGCTTGAATTTTGACTTTTCCTCGCTGCTTTGCAGCTGCATAATGCCGATTGAATAAAGCATCAGATTGAACGGAATATTGGACAGCGATGCAAAGAACACCGCACCGTCACCGTAAATTGCCGCTACAAGCGGGAATCCCATAAAGCCGTTGTTCATAAACGCAACGAGTATGCGGTACATTCCCTTATCCCCGTCTTTGATTCCGAGGATTTTGGGAGCCAGCATACCCATGCACACGCAGATGCCCATCATAACGACCATCATAGCAAAGCCGAAGGCCGCTTCCCTGCCGCTCATATCAAGCTCCTTGTTGATAACTGAGGACAGAATGAGTCCGACAAGGAACACATTTATGACAAGCTTGCTCAGACCTTTATTAAATTCAGGGCCTACCAGCTTAAGCCTTGCACAAAGGTAGCCCATGGCAAGCAGGATAACCAGCAGTGCCATTTTTTCAAACAAAATCAGCATATTATATCTTCAAAAACAGCTTTGCAATCTCAAAGTAAATCAAAAGCGAAACTGCATCCGTAATAGTTGAAATGAGCGGATTTGCCATTACCGCAGGGTCAACGCCTATCTTCTCCGCCAATATAGGCAGCGTACTGCCGACGACCTTTGCAAACATAACGATGAATACAATTGCAAGACTTACAACAGCTGCTACGGTAATCGTAACAGCGGGATTATTCAGCAGCATCTGGTCAACGAGCAACATTTTTGCAAAGTTTACCGCTGCAAGCGTTATACCGCAGAGTATGGAAACGCGCAGCTCCTTCCAAATGACGCTGAGCACATCGGCAGGCTCGGTATCACCGATTGAAAGGCTTCGGATAACGGCAGTTGATGCCTGCGCACCCGAGTTGCCGCCCGTACCCATCAGCATGGGAATAAAGCCTATGAGAACCGCCTGCACGGCAAGTGCATCCTCAAAGGAATTGATAATCATACTCGTAAAAGTTGCCGAGAGCATGAGGAACATAAGCCACGGCACTCGCAGGCGCCACATATCGAACGCACCCGTACGGGAGTAAGGCTTGTCCGAAGGCGTCATTGCAGCCATGATGGCGAAGTCCTCGGTGGTCTCCTGCTCCATGACATCGATGATATCGTCGACGGTTACAATGCCGACAAGTCTGCCTTCCTTGTCAACAACGGGGATTGCCATAAGGTCGTAGTCGGAAATCTTCTCGGAAACTTCCTCCTGGTCATCATGGGTCATCGCGAAGATGATATTGGTGTCCATGATATCCTCAATGACGGTGTCATCATCGGAAAGCAGCAGCTCCTTAACCGAAACAACGCCCTCAAGCTTGCGGTCGGCAGAGGTTACAAAGCAGATGTAGATTGTTTCCTTGTCCTCGCCTATTCTGCGTATGCGCGCAAATGCCTCGCGCACATTCATATACTTTTTGAGGTCTACAAACTCAGCGGTCATTATGCTGCCTGCTGAATTTTCGGGGTAGTTAAGGTACTGGTTTATGAGATTTCTCGTCTCGGGTGTTGCCGCGCGCATGACACGCTTTACGACATTTGCCGGCAGCTCCTCCATCATATCAACTGCGTCGTCGACATACAGCTCTTCAACGATGGCAGACAGCTCCGAGTCGGTAATCGAGTTTATTATCTGCTCCTGCTCAGGTGCTTCGAAATTTGCGAAAACATCGGCAGCAGTTTCCTTGGAAAGCAGACGGAATACCATGGGCATTCGGTTATCGTCTATTTCCGTCAGAAACTCCGCAACGTCAAACTCGTTCATATCCTCAAGACGAAGCTGAAGCTCCTTCATATGACGCGAGTCAAGAAGCTCCATAAGCTCGTCTGACTGTTTCTCGTGCAGGGCCTCAAAGTCCATATTTTCCACGTTTTCCATTGATGGACCTCCCTTCCGAAGTTTTTAGGGATTAATCGGTAATTACTTGCCGAGGTAATCTGCCTGAGCCTTGCTCAGGGTATCAATCTCAACGCCCATTGCCTTGAGCTTGCGGCGTGCAACAGCCTCGTCGATATCGCGGGGAACTGCAACAACATCAGCAGGCAGCTTGCCCTTGTTAAGAGCAACATATCTTGCGGAAAGTGCCTGGATTGCAAAGCTCATATCCATAATCTCTGCGGGGTGACCGTCGGCTGCCGCGAGATTTACAAGTCTGCCCTCTGCAATGGTGAACAGAGTTCTGCCGTCGGGCATTACATAGCCCTGAATGTTATGGCGTGCGTCATACTTCCTGACTGCCATCTTCTCAAGTGCGTCCATATCAACCTCAATATTGAAGTGGCCTGCATTAGAGAGGATTGCGCCGTCCTTCATAAGCGGGAAATGCTCTGCGGTAATGATGTCTCTGCCGCCGGTAACGGTGCAGAAGATATCGCCAATCTTTGCAGCCTCACTCATAGGCATAACCTCGTAGCCGTCCATAACTGCTTCAAGTGCGCAGACGGGGTCGGTTTCGGTTACGATGACCTTTGCGCCGAGGCCCTTTGCGCGGAGGGATACGCCCTTGCCGCACCATCCGTAGCCGGAGATAACTACATACTTACCTGCAATGATGAGGTTTGTTGTACGGCAGATGCCGTCCCATACGGACTGACCAGTGCCGTAGCGGTTATCAAACATATGCTTGCAGTCAGCATCGTTTACCATTACCATCGGGAACTTCAGCTCGCCGTTGCGGGACATAATCTTGAGTCTGTTTATGCCCGTGGTGGTCTCCTCGCAGCCACCGTATACATTGGGGATAAGGTCCGTGTACTTGGTGTGCATGAGATGAACAAGGTCACCGCCGTCATCAATGATGATATTGGGGCCAATCTTGAGGACCTCCTCAAGGCATTCCTCATACTTTTCCATGCTGCAGCCGTATTCTGCGAATACATTCATACCACCTGCTGCGAGTGCTGCTGCGACATCGTCCTGAGTTGAAAGAGGATTTGAACCGGTAACATACATCTCAGCGCCGCCCATTTCCATTGCGCGGCAGAGATAAGCGGTTTTTGCCTCAAGGTGAACGGAAAGTGCAACCTTCATACCTGCAAAGGGCTTTTCCTTCTTGAAATCCTCCGCAATACCGCGGAGAACGGGCATATTGCGCTCAACCCAATCTATCTTCATCTCGCCCGAGGGGGCAAGGTTAATATCCTTGATTATGCTCATAATCATACCTCCGTACATTATTTAACAAGTTATTTTACCACTATATTCTAAAGTCCGCAAGTGTCGAAAATGCAGTGGTGAAAAAAATGCGCACCGCTTTGTACGGTGCGCATTGATTATAAGTAATTACTTCTTTTCGATGATTTCGTTCTTGCCAGCCTTTGCGCTTGCTACTACGAGTCCGGACAGAGCAATGAGAGCAAGGACATTGGGGATAACCATAAGCTGGTTGAACATATCGGTCAGTTCCCATACGAGGTCGTTGGACAGCAGAGAGCCGAGGAATACGAACACGATTGCGATGATGGAGTAAGGCAGAATTGCCTTCTTGCCGAAGAGATACTCAACATTGATGCGGCCGAAGAAGTTCCAGCCGATGATGGTTGAGAATGCGAAGAACAGCAGGCAGATTGCAACGAATGCGGAGCCGATGCCCTCACCGAATACGCTTCCGAATGCGAGCTGTGCCATATTGGTCTTTGCAATTCCCTCGGGAATGCCGTTTGCAACGCCGTTTGCGAGAACGCCGTCACCGACATACAGAGTGGAGATAACAACGAGTGCAGTGATGGTGAGAACGATGAAGGTATCGATGAATACGCCCATCATTGCGACAACGCCCTGCTCGTGAGGAGTCTTGACATTTGCCTGTGCGTGTGCGTGAGGAGTAGAACCCATACCTGCTTCGTTGGAGAACAGGCCGCGCTTTGCGCCCTGGGAAATTGCGGTCTTGATTGCGTAGCCGATGCCGCCGCCAATCATAGCGGTGGGATTGAATGCGTACTTGAAGATAACTGCGAAGGTTGCGGGGATGAACTTGATGCGGCATACGAGAATTACAAGGCCGCCGAGGATGTAGAGGATTGCCATGATGGGCACGATTTTCTCAGTTACAGCTGCTACGCGCTGTGCACCGCCGACAAAGATAACTGCAGAAAGTGCTGCGACGATTGCGCCGACAACCCAGGTGGGAATGCTGAATGCGGTGTTGCAGGACTCACCGATGGAGTTGGACTGTACCATTGCGCCCATGAAGCCGAGTGCAAGAATGATTGCAACTGCGAAGAAGCCTGCCAGGAACTTGCCGAACTTGCCCTTGAATGCGTTCTTGATGTAGTAAACAGGGCCACCTGCAACGGTGCCGTCTGCATTGACCTCGCGGGTCTTCTGAGCGAGGACTGCCTCAGCATAGATGGTTGCCATTCCGAAGAAGGCAATTATCCACATCCAGAAGATTGCGCCGGGGCCGCCGATGAGGATTGCACCGCAGGCACCGACGATGTTACCGGTACCGACCTGTGCGGCAATTGCGGTGGTGAGTGCCTGGAAGGAGCTCATACCGCTCTTCTGCTTGCCGCCGCTGAGAGAGAAGTTGCCGAAAACACTTCTCCATGCTTCGCCGAAGCAGCGTACCTGAACGAACTTGGTCTTGATTGAGAAGAACAGTCCGCAGCCGATGAGCATGATTATCAGAATGTAGTCTGACAGATACATGTTGATGGTCTGAACGATTGATAATAACTTATCCATTTTTCTTTCCTCCGTTTAATAAAACAAAAAACTGCTGATAAAATCAGCAGCTCCGGAAGACAATATAGAAAACACAAATATTAGATTATGCTTTCCTCTGTCCTTTTGCCTGAGAGATTCGGCTTTCGCCTTACACCTTCGGCACCCTTTCGGGATTCTCCAGAGCTTCCTCCACCCCCAGTTTCCTTGGATTCTTGGGGCTTCGCGGGAATTGATGCAATGATATTAGCATATATATTTTTGCATGTCAATAAGAATATTGTGTTAAATTAATAATTAGTTAACATATACCGCTTTCGGTTATACTAATATAATCATACTCTCCCGGAAAGGAAAATTTTTATGAAAAAGTTTATATCAATTATTCTTGCTATCGTCATGCTCGGCAGCTGTGTCTGCTTTGCTGACGGCAACGCAGACAGCCGCACCGTTATAGGCGCTGACCTCAATGATGAGGAGATTGCTTCCGTATACAAATCCTTCGGCATCGACCGCGGCGATGTCAAGGAGCTTACCGTTACCAACGCAGACGAGCGCGAGTATCTCGAGGGTCTTGTTGACGAAAGTCTTATCGGCACTCTGTCCATATCCTGCATTTACATCGAAGCACTTGACGAGGGTGACGGTCTTAAGGTCGATGTTGATAACATCAGCTGGTGCACCCCCGATATGTACATGAACGCCATGGTTACGGCGGGCATCACCGATGCAAATGTCAAGATTGCCGCTCCCTTCAAGGTATCCGGTACCGCAGCGCTGACCGGCATTTACAAAGCATACGAGGACATCACCGGTGAAAAGCTCGATGAGGATGCAAAGCTTGTCGGCACAAAGGAGCTCACAATCACCGCTGAGCTTGCCGATGAGATAGGCAGCGCAGACTCAACCGCAATTGTAAACGAGCTCAAGCTCATGCTCGACGAAACCTCTAAGATGACCGACGAGGAGCTTCGCGACGAAATCAAGAGCATTGCAGACGAATACGATGTAAGCCTGACCGACGAACAGATTGATAAGCTCATCAGCCTCTGCCGTTCAATGGAAAAGCTCGATGTCGAAACCCTCAAGCAGAAGGTTGAGGAGGTTCAGCAGTACATTAAAAACATCACACAGACCAAGGAATCAATCGAAAAGTTCCTTTCAAACGCTGCTGACACCGTAACTGAGTTTGTTAACAAGGTCATCGACTTCTTCAAAAACATCTTCGGATAATAAGCAAAAAGCCATTGGCAATGCCAATGGCTTTATTTTTATAGCGGCTGTTTTTTAATCTGTGCCCACTTTCTCGGATACTTCGGGTGAGTGGGCTTTGTTTTTCTTATGATTACTACCGTGTGGACAATATCCGTACCTGGCACGGTATATGAAACGGTCTTTTCAAGCTCGGCACCGAGGATATGCAGAGCGTTTGCCGCCTCTGTAAGCTCCTGCCCGCAATCAGGTCCCTTCATCGCGGCAAATACACCGCCGACCTTCAGAAACGGCAGACACAGCTCACAGAGCGTGCTCAGGCGCGCTACGGCTCTTGATGTTGCAACATCAAAGGCTGCACGGTAATCAGCAGGTGCCTCCTCAGCTCTTGCGTGAATGCATGCCACATCGTCAAAGCCGAGCTTTGAGCAGGTCTCAGACAAAAAGTCAATGCGCTTATTAAGACTGTCAAGCAGCGTAAGCTCCATGTCCGGCTCGGCAATCTTCAGCGCAAGACCGGGAAATCCCGCACCCGTGCCGACATCGATTACGCGCTTACCCTTGAGCTCAACCGCCGTAAGAAGTGCGGCACAATCAAGAAAGTGCAGGCGCGCAACATCGGTCTCGCCGCTTATCGCGGTAAGATTCATAACCGCATTGCGCTCCTCAAGATATTCAAAATATGTTCTGTAGCGGTCATAAGACTTAGCATCAGGCTCGATGCCAAGCTCAGCAAAGCCCTCGCGCAGTATTTTTTCCATAGCTTACCTCAAAAGAAAAAATGAGCTGTATTGTTACAGCTCATTTTATCATACAGTTTTCAAATTATCAATCAGATATAGAAATTGTGGTCCGCAATGTTCATTACAAACCTTGCGTTATTCGCTGTCCAGTCTCCGCCGTAATGTCCCTGTCGGAAGTACAGCGCATCGCCTACTGTATTGTAACCCTCAAGAACAAGCTTTGCGGATACTATTGCGCACTTGAACGGGTCCATGTAGACAGAGCCGGATGAAGCCGGTGTAAACTGTCCCGGCTGGAATATTACGCCCTTTATCGTGTTAGCAAAGTATTTGCTATCAACACGATTCATAACTACATTGCCAACGCCTATCTGTCCTTCAAGCGGCTGGTTGCCGGCTTCAGCCGTTATGATGCGGCTCATCCAGTACAAATCATCGTCGTTGTAGAATTCCTCACCGCTTGTAAGAATTGCTTTGTTTGCCGTGTCGAGATTGTAAGCACCGAGGTCTTCACTCCAGTTTACGCTAAGCGTGAAAATCTTCGCAATAGCGTCAACGGGAATAACCGCAGAGCCCTCAATCTCCATATAACCGTCAGGCAGATACAGATATCGGTCATTTGCGCAAAGGTACTTATCGCTCTTGCAGACACAGATTTCTATATCCCCTACCGTGACGGTAAGTGTATTTGTCTCATCGTTAAAGTCAGCTACAGGCTCGTAACCGAGGATTGCACATGTAGACTCAATCGGCAGATAGGTTGTTCCGCCAATTTCGTAGCCACGGCAGGACAGCAGTCCGTCAATGTATATCGGACTCTCAGTATAGCTGACATTGGTTTCCGCTCCATCCGCAAGCGCAGTGCCGCAGAACAGAACGCACAGCAAACAGATAACGAATACGAGAGAAATATTGATTTTGCTGAGTTTACTCATATAACGCTCCTGTCATAAAAATGGTTTCGGTGTTTTGCCGAATTTATGCCCTATTACTCTCGGGCATCTTAATTATATCGGAACGAATACGAGCGGGTAAATAGTTATGTTGCACAAACGGAGCGTGTCGAAACTGTGCATTATTAACAATGCGCTTTGAAAAAGCGCAAGATTTAGGGTCAGTTTTTACTCAAAGCACAGTATTTTGTGCCTTATACAAGTTGCACAAAGATAAAATTTCGACAACATTTTTCAAAAAAACAGTAAAAATTATTACAAAAGTTAATCACTTGTATAACATTATGTAAATCCGATTGGCAAGCATAAATATTATGTAAACTAAATCGCCTGTTTTATATGCAGTTTTTGAGTGCAGTTGCTATCTGGTCAGGGCAGGATGTGGTCTTGCGGCCGCATCTTATTCCCTCTAATCTTGCAATGGCATCCTCCACGGTCATCCCCACCAGCAAGTTCGAAATTCCCTGAAGATTGCCGCTGCAGCCGCCCATTACCTCCACTTTCTCTATTCTTCCTGCTTCGACATCAATCTCCATAAGCTGTGAGCAAACGCCCTTGGGCTTGTATGTGATATGCATATTTTCTCCTCATTTCTGAATATTATTAGGTTGACATAATATTGCTATTGCTATAATGGCAAACAACCAAATTGCCGTAGCTAACAATTTACCACACAACATATTTAATGTACAGATATATTTTGCTCAGCCGTCGAATAAGCTATTGACTGCGGAGGTGAGCTTATGCGAAGAAGTAAGCCGCTTGCAGCCTTATGTCTTGCTGCAGTAGGAATCATTTTAGGGGCAGCCTGTCTGTACAGTGACAGTCCCGAAATTTTCAAAAGCACCATATCAGTTGCCACCCAGACTCCCGTAGCAAGCACGCACACCGATGCACCCGTTGAAACAGAGGCTCCGCCGGTCGAGGACAAGGACTCATCACCGAGCATTATACCTACCACAATTTCGGGCGGAATGGTAATCAAGAACTCCACCTCCTATGATATTGATGTATCGGAAATGCTCAAGCAGGGCTGCCCTGTTAAGCTAAAATCGGGTGAGCCGCAGATTCTGATAATACATACGCATTCAAGCGAGGCATACTCCCCTGCCGGGCTCGATAAGTATGTCGACACAGGAACTAACCGCACGCAGGACAACAACTGCAATGTTATAAGAATCGGCTCGGAGCTGACAAAGGTATTTGAAAGCTACGGTCTGAATGTAATTCACGATTGCGGTGTTTATGATTATCCGAGCTACACGGGCTCATACAGCCGCAGCGGAGCAGCCGTTGAGCAGTATCTTGAGGAATACCCTTCTATTTCTATTGTAATTGACCTTCACCGCGACGCCATAGGCTCCGATGATGTTATATACAAAACCGTTGCGACCGAAAGCGGTGTGTGCGCTTCTCAGCTCATGCTGCTTGCAGGCACCGACGAAAGCGGGCTTGAGCATCCGCACTGGACAGACAATCTCAAGCTCGTGCTTTATCTGCAAAAGGCAGTTTCCGAAAAGTATCCGAGCCTTATGCGTCCCGTGCAGGTTGTTTCCTACAGATACAACACCCATCTGTCAAGAGGCTCGTTTATCCTTGAGGTTGGCAGCAACGGAAACACTCTTCAGGAGGCATTGGCTGCAATAAGACTGTTTGGTGAGGCTGCAGGACCCGCTCTTGCAGATTTGGTGGAATAAAAAACAAGCTCCCCGGCAATGATTAAACCAGGGAGGTTTGTTATGAAGGTATTTGATATTATGAGTGAGCACATTGTCACCGTGGGTATGTCTGAGCCTGTGCGCGCTGCCGCACGCTTACTGAAGCAGCACAACATCGGAGCCGTACCCGTATGTGATGACCGCGGTCAGCTTCGAGGTATGATTACCGACCGCGACATTGTTATCCGATGCATTGCAACGGGCGTTTCCCCCGACGAAGC
>JAZULF010000154.1:0-5538 GCA_045643645.1 Oscillospiraceae bacterium | reverse complement strand
AAATGCCGCCAGAATGAACACCTGCGGCGGAATTGCGGAAACACCGAGCGTGACAAAATACGCGACCGTGCCGCTCATACGCCACATACCCGTAAGACAGCCGATTATCAGCAGTATGCCGACAACGATGAACGACTCCTTAAGACTGTCGGCGGCAAAGCGAAGAAGCTGCTTGAGCTTAAAGCCGCGCCGCATTGCAAGCGACGAAAACAATATAAGACCGATGCCTAAAGGCAGCAGCATTGTGATATCAAGCGCAAGCGACACCGCCATACACACGATGAAGCCCGCAAATGCAATCAGCAGACCCATTTGCTCCTCCGAAAATCAGCCGTTACCGGCAAGCTCCTCAAGTGTCTTGCCTGAAATGCGGTAAACTGTCCAATCGCTCATAGGCTCAGCGCCCATTGATAGATAGAAATCAATGCTCGGCTTGTTCCAGTCAAGGCACCACCATTCAAGGCGGCCGCACTGCCGTTCAACCGCAATCTGCGCAAGCTTTTTCAGCAGTGCCTTACCGTAGCCTCGACCGCGGTATTCGGGCTTTACGAACAAATCCTCAAGATATATGCCCGCTCTGCCGAGGAAGGTTGAAAAGTTATGGAAAAACAGTGCGAAGCCGACCTCGGTATCACCCTCGGTGCAGAATATGACCTCTGCCTTCTGTTTGTCGAAAATCCATTCCTCTAAAAGCTCCTCGCTTGCAACAACCTCATCGAGCATCTTTTCATAGTCGGCAAGCTCTTTTATAAATTGCAGAATGAGTGCAGTGTCTTTTCTCTGTGCGTATCTGAAATCCATAGCGCAACCTCAAGTTAAAATATTGTGCGATTATACCACCGCTTTCAGCATAATGCAAGCATTTTTATTTCAGCTTTAATTGTTGAAGAAATCCCTTGATTGCGCTATAATTTTATCAATAACTGCGAAAATAGTTCGGTAGGTGTTTTTATGAAAAATATACTGATTATCGGTACCGGCGGCACCATTGCCTCAATGCCCACAGACGACGGACTTGCCCCCGCACTTGACAGCGCACAGCTGCTTGAAAGCATACCCGGCATCTCGGATATATGTGAGGTCGACTGCGTTCAGCTTTTCAGCCTTGACAGCACCAACATCCGTCCGGGGCACTGGCTTATTATCGCCGAAAAAATACGCGAGTGCTACAACGACTATGACGGCTTTGTCATCACTCACGGCACGGACACTATGGCATACACCGCCGCAGGTCTGAGCTATCTTATTCAGCACAGCAAAAAGCCCATCGTGCTGACGGGTGCGCAGAAGCCCATCGGTGAGGAGGGCACCGACGCAAAGCGCAACATAACCGATGCGCTTATCTATGCCTGCGACGATGCAAGCCACGGCGTTGTAATTGTTTTCTCGGGTGCGGTTATCTGCGGCACGCGCGCAAGAAAGAACTATTCAAAGCGCTTTATGGCATTCGGCAGCATTAACTTCCCCGAGCTTGCGCACATTGACAGCGGCAGACTTATCCGCTATGTGCCCGAGAGCTATTGCAGCGATACGGAGTTTTTTGACTACCTCAATCCCAATGTCGGTCTTCTGAAGCTCACCCCGGGTATGAGCAACGATGTTATGCGCTACGCAATCGATAAATATGACGGTCTTGTTGTTGAAAGCTTCGGCGTAGGCGGTCTGCCCGAATACTCTGACTTTTATCAGCAGATAAAGCACGCCGTTGACAAAGGCAAGCTTATCGTAATGACCACTCAGGTGCCTAACGAGGGCAGTGACCTTTCCGTCTACCGTGTCGGCAACATACTGAAAAACAGCCTCTGCGTTCTCGAGGCGCACGATATGACAAGCGAGGCGGTGCTTGCAAAGCTCATGTGGGTGCTTGCGCAGACCGATAGCTTTGACAAAGCGCAGGAGCTTTTCTACAAGCCCGTGTATCACGATATTCTGTACATTTAACAAATATATCAGCCTGCGGAAAGGCTATAGCCTCATAAGGAAGTATTTTCATACAAGAAAACCCGCCGAAGAAAGCTTCTTCGGCGGGCTGTTTTTTCACTTTTTATAATGATTTACAATCAGATTTGAATCGTAGTATACCTTGTCAATGTCCGCAAGCCGGGCATTTCCTCCTTCAGCCTCTACTATTGTGAAAGAGCAATTGTAGGGGGCGTGACCGAGCCAGTAATTGTTCTTATCATCCGATAAATAATTGACCATTGCTCTCATGGCACAACCATGCGTGCTTATCAGATATGTTTTCCCGTCATCTTTGGCTACGAGCTCTTTCAAAAAAGTCTGGGTTCTTGTGCAAACATCCTGAATTTTTTCGCCGTTCGGAAAACCGATGAAATTAAACGGCTCGGCAAAAAACTTGAAGCCTTCTTCTCCCATTTCAGTTATCTGTTTTCCTTCTAAATCTCCGAAATCAATCTCAATGATGCGGTCATCTATTGTGTACGAAGCATCATTCCCGCTCTCGCGCAGAATAATCTCCGCAGTTTCTTTAGCCCTGGACAGAGGGCTGGATATACAACAATCAAATTTTATGTCCTTCAGCGCCTTACCGGTAATCTCTGCTAACTCGCGGCCTTTATCATTCAATGGCTCGTCAATTATTCCCTGCATAACGCCTTTTGAATTCAATTCGGTTTCACCGTGACGCACGATATATATCTTCATTTATTTTCACCTTTATCCGGTATGTTATTTGCCTTCCATATCACCGTTTTCAACATGCTCAAGCACCTTGCAGGAAACTGCATAGCAGTCGGCAAGACCCTGCTCGTTCATATTGTCATAGGTGTCTCTTCTTGTGTGGTAGTAGTTTTCGAGCTTGTGGTTAAGACCCGTTACACCGCCTGCGCGGAAGCCAGCCTTTGCAAAGGCTGCGGTGTCGGTTGAGCCGCCGAGGGGCGGTACCCAGCCGTGAATGCAATGAATTCCGAGCTCCTCGGCAGACTGCATGAACAGGTCGTTGAGCGCCTTATCGGTCTTCATTGTGCCGTTTAAGTCGCGATAGTTTGCCATAAGATACTTCGGGTCAAAAATAGTATCGTAGGAGTAGATGTAGGTCGGCACATCGTCAAAATCGTGCAGATGCGCATTTGACCATGCTCTTGCGCCGCGGATGCCTGCCTCCTCAGAGCCGGTGATTACAACGCCGACCTCGGTGTTTTCAAGCTCAATGCCCTGCTCCTTGAGCTGCTTTAGGATTGCAAGACCGATATAGCAGCCCGAGAGATTATCGTTTGCGCCGTCAACGATATGGCGCTTGTCCTTTTTGGGGTCCCACCATGACCACATGAAGAACATACCGAACTCAAACGGCAGGAAAATGATGCCCCACATGGACATGGTATGTATAAGCTGTGCATCAGCGCCCGCAAGCTGCATAATTGCAATTGCAAGGTAGTACAGAGTGCCGATTGCGGAGATGACAATATGTCCCTCAAAGCCGACACCGCCGAGGGCATAGTTAACGGGCCATTCCCAGACGGCATCGCAGTGACCGTTGAACAGCACGCGCGCCTTGACCTCGCCCTTAGGCTTCTTGACCGCCCACATATTGTGTCCCGTTTTCTCGGGGAACACCCAGTCGACTATGGGCAGATAAATGCCGAACTGCAAAAGCGCAAGCAGCCAGCCGAGAGTTGTCAGCACAATTGCGACAACGGAAAGTGCTTTCACCTGGAAGAAGCAAAGCACCGCCGCGACAATCGTCATCGTAAAGGTAATCCACATCCAGCCGAAGAAGGACATTGGGTTTTCCTTGAACTGCTCGATATGTGCCTCGTCGCAGTCATATTCCTCCATGCAGATTTTTTCAAAATACTCACAAACCTGCTTTTCACCCTCCGAGCCGGGGTCGCGCTTCGGCATGGTCGTGCAGATTTTTGTGATGTCGTCAATCATAAAACGGGCGGCATCGTGCTTTGCATTAATCAATGCATCCAATTTTGTAAGCGGCTTTGTTTTCATTTTTGCCCACCTTTCTCATATCTTAAAGCTCAATACAATCCGTCAAGCTCTTTAATTTTCTGCTTCATTTCCTTGCGCACGCTTTCCGGCGAGAGCACCTCAACATCGGTGCCGAAGCCGAACAGCCACGCATAAAACTGCGGTGACACCGCAACATCAACGCTGACCGTAAAATGCTCGCTGTCGGAGGCTACGATGATGATATCCTGACCGAAGCGGTCAATCACCGCGCCTGCAAGGTAGTTTGCAAAGCACAGCTTCACCGTCTGCACATCGCCCGTGAACATTCCGAACACCTGCTTTGAATACTCGGGCATATCCACATTTCTGAATATCTCCCTGCCGTCACGGTATCGGTCAAGCGCCGAAATCTCGGTCATCTTGTCAACGCGGTAGTGCTTGAGTCTGCCTGCCTGCGCATCAAACGCGAGCATATAGTAGTTTTCATCGTCCCACATCAGCGAGTAGGGGCTTACCTCGTACCATGCGCCGTTTTTGCGGAATCTGCGTTCCTTTGTAATCGTGTAGTCGAAGTATCTGAACTTTATTGCCTTGTCTTGCGTAATGGCATTTGATATCTCGTCAATATTGTAGTAAACGCTCTCGTTCATACTCTTTACGCGGTTGCGTACATATACCTGACGCTGCAAAAGCTGCGCATCGTAAACGCTTGCAAGGCTCTCTATCTTCTTTATAAGACTCAGCGTCTTTCGCTGCGTGATGAACTTCGAGGATTGCACGCTGTCCACAAGCAGCTTAAGCTCGGGCAGCTCAAACTCGCGTGCGCCTATGTAATAGCCCGTTGTTCTGCCTCGGGTCTGCACAATGTCAAGTCCGAAAACGCGCAGCGCCTCGATATCGTCATATATGCTCTTGCGCTCGGCCTTTATTCCGTTGCGCGCAAGCTCATCTATCATCTGCTGCGTAGAAACCGGATGCGCCTCATCGGACTTCTGCATCAGAAACTGCATCAGATACAAAAGCTTGAGCTTCTGATTTGATGATTTCGGCATCTTCTATCCCCCCGTATTTCTATTATATCAATACTTTTCCGTCCATTCCTTCAGCTCATCGATGCTGAGGGATTTTTTCATCATTCTGCCCTCTTCCATTTCAGCCGCGGCTGACACACTCGGTTTGAGTCCGTCAAGGGTATTGCCGAAGCCGCTGCTGCCCGAGGTTGCAAAAAGCACTATTTTCTTGCCCGAGAAATCATATGCCTCGAGGAAGGTGTTTACGATTGTCGGTGCAACATACCACCATATGGGAAAGCCGAGGAAGATTACATCGTAGTCGGCAATGTGTGCGTCATCATTTACGATTGCCGGACGGAAGGACTTTTTGTGCATCTCCTTTGTCGTGCGCGACAGAGGATTCATCCAATTGAGGTCCCTGCGGGTATAAGGCACCTCGGGCTTAATCTCATAGATGTCAGCATCCGCTGCCTCGGCAAGCTTTTTTGCCGCTGCTGCGGTTCTGCCCGTTGCGCTGAAATATGCCACTAATTTTTTGCTCATATTCATTCTCCTCACCGTTAAAGCTTATTCCATTCTTCCTCGCTCATACGCCACTCGG
>JAZULF010000153.1:0-2604 GCA_045643645.1 Oscillospiraceae bacterium | reverse complement strand
TGTTCCTCCTCAGGGCGGCCGCAAGCATCCGCATCAGGAGTTTATCAAGGTTGATACAACCAATATTCTCTTCATCTGCGGCGGCGCGTTCGACGGTCTTGATAAGATTATCGAAAGACGCACCGACAAAAAGAGTATGGGTTTCGGCGCTGAGATAAAGAGCGGCAAGGACAAGGATATAGGCGATACCCTTGCACTTGCGCAGCAGCATGACCTGCTCAAGTTCGGCATCATTCCCGAGCTTATCGGCAGACTTCCCGTCATTGCACCGCTTACTTCTCTTAAGCGTGAAGACCTTGTACGCATACTCACAGAGCCTAAAAATGCTATGACCAAGCAGTATAAGGCACTTATGAGCTATGACAATGTTGAGCTTGAATATGACAAGGAAGCTCTTGAATCCATTGCCGACAAGGCAATTGAGATGAAGATAGGCGCGCGCGGTCTGCGCAGCGTCATGGAGGGCATAATGACTGACATAATGTTCAGCGTTCCCTCGGAAGATGATATTGAAAAAATCATTATTACCGCCGACTGCGTGAATAATAACACCAGCCCCGAAGTAATACGCAAGTAATATAGTAACTTTTGCAAGGCGGGGCATATGTCCCGTCTTGCGTTGCCCTTAACAGAGGTAAATCTATGAGTAATGTAAGTGTAAAAAATACCCGTGCATTGCCGATTCTGGCACTGCGCGGTCTTAACATATTTCCCGGAATGCTCTTAAACTTCGATGTTGAGCGTTCTATATCCATTTCCGCACTTAATTTTGCAATGAATGCCGACCAGGAAATCTTCCTTGTTACGCAGAAGGATATTGCAACCGACCTTCCCGAGCTTAAGGACCTCTACGAAATCGGTACCGTATGCCGCATCCGCCAGATGGTGCGCCAGCCCGGCAGCAAGCTCTGCAAGGTTATGGTTGAAGGTATTCAGCGCGGCAAAATCGTTGACCTCAAGTACGATTCACCCAATTTCTACGGTGATATCGAGCTTGTTCCTGATAAAAAAGAGCGCGTTGATGAGGCAAAGAAGGATGCACTTATCCGTACCGCAATCGGTATGTTCGATGATTATATTCAGCTCGCGGGCAATATGCCCTCCGAAATGGTACTGAATATTGTAATGAGTCGCGACCCTGCCTATGTTGCGGACTACATTTCGCAGAATATCCGCATTGACTACCGCGATAAGCAGAGTCTTCTCGAGCAGATTTATCCTACAAAGCGCCTTGATATGCTGCTCAAGCTCATAAGCCACGAGCTCAATGTAATGACAATCGAAAATGAGCTTAATGAGGCTACAAATGAGCAGATGAACCGCAGTCAGCGCGATTATTACCTCCGTGAGCAGATGAAGGTCATTCAGCAGGAGCTCGGTGAGGACGATACCTTTGATGATATCGGCGAATACAGAAAGAAAATCCGCGAGCTGAAGCTCGAACCCGAAATTGAGGAAAAGTTCCTCAAGGAGGTTTCCCACCTTGCAAAGCAGCCCTTCGGCTCAACCGAGGCAACCGTTATCCGTGGCTATCTCGATACCTGCCTTGAGCTTCCGTGGAATGTAACAACCGAGGAGACCAATGATATTGAGCTTGCAAGAAAAATGCTTGACGAGGACCATTTCGGTCTTGAAAAGGTAAAGGAACGCATAATTGAGTACCTTGCCGTACGCAAGCTTGCACCCAATGTAAACGGCAGCCTGCTCTGCCTTGTAGGTCCTCCGGGAACGGGTAAAACCAGTATCGCAATGAGCATTGCAAGAGCAACAAACCGCAAGCTCGTTCGCATTTCCCTTGGCGGCGTACACGATGAAGCTGAGATTCGCGGCCATCGCAAGACCTATGTCGGCGCAATGCCCGGCAGAATTATCGGCGGCATCAAGCAGGCAAAAAGCTCAAATCCGCTGATGGTGCTTGATGAGGTCGATAAGCTCGGCTCGGATTACCGCGGAGACCCCTCGGCAGCGCTTCTTGAGGCACTTGACCCCGAGCAAAACAAGACCTTCCGAGATAACTTCCTCGAGGTACCGTACGACCTTTCTGATGTGTTCTTCATCACAACCGCAAATACAATCGATACCATTCCCAAAGCACTGCTCGACAGAATGGAAATCATTGAGCTTTCAAGCTATACAGACGAGGAAAAGCTCAGTATTGCAAAGAATTATCTGCTGCCCAAGCAGCGTAAAAAGCACGGACTTAAGGCATCTCAGCTTAAGATAAGCGATGATGCAATCCGAGAGATAATCACCCTTTATACTAAGGAATCCGGTGTGCGTAATCTCGAGCGCCAGATTAGTACCATCTGCCGCAAGTGCGCAGTTGCTATTGCAAAAGGTGAGCGCAAGAGCCTAAGCCTCAGAGCCGGCGCGCTCAAGGATTATCTCGGCGCGGTCAAGTTCAAGCCCGAGCAGCATCGCAATGTCGATGAGGTCGGTCTTGTACGCGGCCTTGCATGGACATCTGTAGGCGGTGAGGTGCTCGATGTCGAGGTGGCTGTCGTTGACGGCACCGGCAAGCTTGAGCTTACGGGTAACCTCGGCGATGTAATGAAGGAATCCTGCCATGCGGCAGTAACCTATATCCGCAGCCGCGCAAATAAG
>JAZULF010000152.1:0-3823 GCA_045643645.1 Oscillospiraceae bacterium | reverse complement strand
AAAAAATCCGGTAACACATCAGGTGTTACCGGATTTTTTAATCTGTTTCGTTCAGCTTCTGCTCAAGCACCTCATCGTCATACTCCACATCGTATGACCACACGCGGGCGCACTCTATAAGAGCATCAAGGCTTCCGTCTGTCGCCTCCCACGCAGCCGTTATCTCACGGAAGGACCGCTCAACAAACGCAATGCGCTCCTCTACGCGATTGTCATAAAGCGCGTCTGGCAGATGGCGGTAGACGAGGTATTCAATCAGCCTTGCGCGAGGGCCGTCCTCGTTTATGCCGTCAAGCAGCTTATCGCGCAGCTCAAGCAGCCACAGTTCGTCCTCGGACAGTTTTTCGCTTTCGCCGTCATCGGATATCACCTCGAGCTTCATCGGCTCTGAGCGGCTCAGAATGAGTCTACCCGCCTCCTCGCATACAAGACCTAAACCCATCTCCGTTCTGTCTGTCCAATAGCTTCGGAAGCGCGGATGGTCCGTGCAAATCTGGCACAGCATATCCTCGCCGTGGCGCAGAATCATATTGCACAGATTGTTCTCGTTGAGAAACGGGCAGCGCTCGCCGTCTAACAGTCCGAAATGCGCAGTACCTTCCTCGTCGATATGCGCCGCAATATCCTCGCAGGCGCGAAAGCGCTCTAAGCTTTCCTCGTCGATATCCACTTCCCAGCCCTCGCAGCAGGTGTGGCGGCACTTATCCGCGATGCAGTGAAAGTCCTTGTAATAATCGGGTGCGATAATTTTCATAGTCCTCTGCCGTCCGTTGTCTTTTTCTCTCTTATATTATAGCGGTCTTGTCAATCGGCAGAGCTTTTTGCTCTACAATTGTCATATCTTTGTCGATTTACAAGCATCGGCTGTGATGCTATAATTATTGCAAACAAAGCATTTACCGCGCATAACCGACAATTCTTATTACGGAGAGTATCTATATGTACGATTTTGACGAGATAATCGAACGCAGACACACTAACGCAATGAACACCGACGGCTTCCGCTCCTACATTTTCCACGCCGATGACACCATGACCTTCCCCTACAAGGATGAGGAATTCATCCGCATGTGGGTTGCCGATATGGAGTTTGCAACCCCCGATGTTGTCATTGACGGCATCCGCGAAAGACTTGACAAGAGAATTTTCGGCTACAGCCGCGTTTACGAGCCGGGCTACTATGAGGCATTTGCCGCATGGTGTCAGCGCCGCTACGGCTGGAGCTTCCCCAAGAAGCAGCTTGTTATGTCCAATGGCATTATCCCCGCGCTCTTTGAGCTTGTTGACTACATCTGCAAGCCCGATGAGAAGGTTCTGTTCCTCACCCCCTCCTACGCCTATTTTAAGTACGCAGCCGATGCATCCCACAAGGAGTGCGTATGCTGCGACCTCGTTAACAATGACGGCGTTTACTCCATCGACTTTGACGACCTCGATGCCAAGGCAGGCATGGACAAGGTTGCACTGCTTATCCTCTGCAACCCCCACAATCCCACAGGCAGAGTATGGACCGAGGACGAGCTGAGCAAAATCGGCAGCATTGTCGAAAAGCATGACCTGTGGATTATTTCCGACGAAATTCACTGTGACCTGCTGCGCTGCGGCAAGCAGCACATCCCCATGGGCAAGGTTATGGCTGATTACGACAAGCTCATCACCTGCATGGCACCGAGCAAGACCTTCAACATGGCAGGTCTTATGATTTCCAACATCATCATCCGCAACGACGCGATGCGCGATAAGTGGCTCAACACCCACTACAACTTCGACAATCCCCTCAGCATCGCAGCTGCCCAGGCAGCCTACGAAAAGGGCGAGCCCTGGCTCAACGAGCTGCGCGAGTATCTTGACGGCAACTTCCGCTTCACGGGTGAGTACCTTGCCGAGCATCTGCCCAAGGCAAAATACAGCATCTCCGAGGCAACCTATCTTGCATGGGTCGACCTCACCGAGTACTTCACTCCCGAGGAGAGTCTGCCCGAATTCTTCGCCTACAAAGCAGGCGTTCTGCTTGAGGGCGGCAATATGTTCGTTCAGAACTCCGACGGCTTTATCCGTCTTAACCTCGCATGCCCCCGCTCCGTGCTGACCGAGGGGCTCAAGCGCATCTGCGAATCCGTTAAAAAGTACAAGGGCTGATTAAAGCAATAAAAACCGCCTACAACCGTAGGCGGTTTTTTGTTTTACATTATCCAGTTAAGCGCAAGCTTTACAAAAAGCAATGCCATAACGAAAAGCAGAACAGGTCTTATTACCCTTGCGCCCTTTTTGACCGCAAGGCTTGCGCCGAGGTAGTTGCCGACGAAGTTGAACACCGTTGCAACGACTACAATCTGCCAGATTACAAGTCCCGAGAATGCGTAGGTCAGCGATGAGCTTATGCCCGCAAATATCGTTGAAAATCTTGCCGTACCCGAGGCTTTGACAAGACTCAGTCTGACAAGCACGGCAAAGCCGAGCATATAGAGCATTCCCGCGCCCGGACCGTAAAAGCCCTGATACGCGCCTGCAAGAAGTCCGATTGCGCAGGCAAACAAAAGCTGCTTTGCGCCCGATATCGTATCCGACCTGTCCTCCTCGCCGAAGTCCTTCTTGAGAAGCACCAGCAGCGCCATTGCAGGCATGAGCAGAATCATTATAATCATAAGATACCGCTCGGGAATAATCATATTCAGCTTTGCGCCGATAATTCCGCCGATGATTGCGGTTACCGCGGTTACAAGGCCCGAGCGGAAATGCACATTGCCGCTTCGGCCGTATTTGTAGATTGATGCAAGGTTGCCGATTACCGCGGAGCACTGATTTGTGCCCGCAATATAGTGTGTGGGAATTCCGAGCGTCATAAGCGCGGGCACGGTTATAAGACCGCCGCCTCCGCTGACGGCATCAACAATTCCCGCGGCAAAGTATGCCGCGCACACGGCGGCACTCTGCCAGCTAAGCAATGCAAAATCCATTATCTCAGGTCGATATCAACATAGGGCAGCTTGCGTACGGTTGCGCGGTAAGCGGGACGCATAATGCGGTCGCAGCTCATAACCTCCTCGATGCGGTGCGCGCACCAGCCTGCAATTCTTGCAACTGCAAACAGCGGGGTGTAAAGCTCTCTGGGTATGCCGAGCATATTGTAGACAAAGCCCGAGTACATATCGACATTTGCGCACATGGGCATATCCGTGTGCTTCTTGCGCATAATCTCGGCAGCGCCAAGTCTTTCGACTCTTTCAATAAGCTCGAAGTCCTTAAGGCAGCCTTTTTCCTCTGCCATGTCCTTTGCATACTTCTTTATCATAATCGCTCGCGGGTCGGAGATGGTGTAAACCGCGTGACCGAGACCGTATATCTTGCCCGAGCCGTCGCCTGCCTCGCCGCTGAGTATCTTGCGGATGTATGCGCTCAGCTCGTCATCGTCCTGCAGGTCGTTAACGCCTGCTCTTATATCATCGAACATCTCCATAACCTTGGCATTTGCACCGCCGTGCAGGGGTCCCTTCAGCGAGCCGACCGCGCCTGCTATTGCGCTGTAGGTGTCTGTACCCGTAGAAGACATTGCGCGGCAGGTGAAGGTTGAGTTATTACCGCCGCCGTGCTCTGCGTGGAGAATGAGCATGAGGTCGAGAAGCTTTGCCTCGTCGGGCGTATACACCTTATCCTTACGCAGCATACGCAGGAAGTTTTCGGACATTGACAGCTCTTCCTTGGGATTATGTATGTATAGCGACTTCTTATCGAAATGATGGCGCTTCGCCGCATAGGCAGTTGCAACAATTGCGGGGAAGCGCGCAATAAGCTCGATTGACTGGCGCATGAAGTCGGATCGTAG
>JAZULF010000151.1:0-2438 GCA_045643645.1 Oscillospiraceae bacterium | reverse complement strand
CACGGCCATCTTCTTCCGGTCGGTGGGATGACGTCCGATGGGGGCGTCCACCGTGCCGCTGTCCTGCTTCATGCCGCCCACCACGATGCACCGGTAGGTGCGCGACAGCGTGTGATCCTTGAGCTGTGCGGAGAGAAAGGCATGGGCCGCGTCGTTTTTGGCGGCGATGAGCAGCCCGGAGGTCTCCTTATCGATGCGATGCACGATGCCGGGGCGCTTCTCGCCGCCTATGCCCGAGAGTGAATCGCCGCAGCGGTACATAAGCGCGTTTACAAGCGTGCCGTCGGGATGACCTGCCGCGGGATGCACAACCATGCCGCGAGGCTTGTTGACAACAACAACATCGGCATCCTCGTAGACGATGTCGAGCGGGATATCCTGCGGCTTGAGCTCGATGTCATCGGGCTCGGGCAGGGTGAGCGAAACGAGGTCGCCCTGAACACATTTATAGTTTTTCTTGACGGCGTTACCGTTGACGAAAACCGCGCCCTCATCAAGCAGGCGCTGCGCCGCCGAGCGCGTTAATTCCTCAATTGAGCGCGCAAGGAGAGCGTCGATACGCTCGCCGCTCTCCTGTACATTTAATTCTATGATATTTTCCATCAGATGTCCTTGAACTCAGCCATAATAGAATCAAGGTCGAATTCTTCCTTGACGGGTGCAGCCTTCTTGGGTGCTGTTTTGGGTGCAGTGGGCTTTACTGCCGCAGCGGACTTCTTGGCAGGCTCTTCAGCAGGCTTGTGAAGATTGGTCTTGAACTTTGCCCACAGTTCTTCGTCGCTGACGGGCTCATCGTCGGCAACAAGACGGGCTGCTGCCTCGGGTGCTTCGGGCTCGGTGCTTTCGATGCCTGCAACGGAAATTTCCTCGTCGCTTACAGGCTCCTCGGCCTCGCTTAATTCCTCAACCTCGACCTCGATGTCCTCCTCTTCATCCTCGTCCTCGTACTCTCTTTCGGTGGTGAACAGAGCAATGATGAACAGCAGGCAGGCGAGAACAAGCACGATGTCAGCAATGTTGAAGATTGCGAAATTCATAAACTGCAGCTTGAACATATCGACAACATAGCCGTAAAGCAGGCGGTCAATGCAGTTGCCTACCGCGCCTGCCATTGCAAGCACGATGCACCAGTTTGCAAAGCCTGACTTGAAGGTCTTTCTTGCAAGCAGCACGATGACCGCAATGATAAACAGCGCCGCAATGCCGAGGAAAAGCCAGCGCGCAAACGAAGCGTTGCTGAGCATACCGAAGGCGGCACCGCTGTTATGAATGTTTACAAGCTTTACAACGCCGGGGATAAGACCTATCTCACCGGTGGAGAGCGTGATGTTGACAGTGACCCAATACTTGAGCCACTGGTCCGCAACCAAAACTATTGCGGCAATAATAGCGTACAGCATATTTTTATCCTCACAGTGTGGGTTTTTGCAAATATCTTACACTTCTATTTTGCACTAAAAACCCAAAATCGTCAATAGGGACCGGAAAAACCGGTCCCTTTTTAAGCGGATTAAAGCTTTGCGACAACCGCTGCACAGCGCGGGCAGAGCTCGGTTTCGGGGTCTGCCTTTGTAGAGTGCATCCAGCAGCGCGGGCACTTTGTGCCTGCTGCTTCCTTGACGGAAACGGTGATGCCGGTGTTGTTTGCGCCGATGCCGGTAACGGCCTCAGCGTCGTCTGCCTCGTCCTCAGCGATGAGGCACTCGGAAACGATGAGCAGCTCGGCAAGGTTCATGTCGGAAATCTTTTCGACAACTGCCTTGCGTTCGCCCTTTGCGCGAATGGTAACTGCGGCTTCAAGGGACTTGCCGATGCGCTTGTCTGCGCGGGCTGCCTCGAGAACGCCGTTGACATCGTTTCTGACAGAGATGAGTGCGTCCCACTTTGCCCTCTCAGCCTCGCCGAGTGCGTACTCGGTGAATGCCTTGTTCATGACATTGAGGACAACATTGCGCTCGTCATCACCCTCACGGTGAGGCATTGCAAGCCAGATTTCGTCGCAGGTGAAGGCGAGGATGGGTGCGAACATCTTGGTCAGGGTATCGAGAATGAGGTACAGAGCGGTCTGTGCGCTGCGGCGCTTGAGACCGTTGCGCTCCTCGCAGTACAGTCTGTCCTTGATGATGTCGAGGTAGAAGTTTGAAAGCTCAACAACGCAGAAGTCGTTGATGAGGTGGGAAACTACATGGAACTCGTAGTTGTTGTAGGCTGCTGCGACCTTCTCGATGAGAGCGTTCAGGCGGGTGATTGCCCACTTGTCGAGAGCTTCCATCTCCTCGGGCTTTACGAGGTTGGTTGCGTCGAAGCCGTCGAGGTTGCCGAGGCAGTAGCGTGCGGTGTTGCGGAACTTGAGATAGTTCTGGGAAAGCTGCTTGAAGATTTCCTTGGAGCAGCGTACATCGACATGGTAGTCGGCGGAGCCTGCCCACAGACGAATC